>NZ_CAXSKY010000021.1:46605-50026 GCF_964238065.1 Clostridium sp. AUH-JLR23 | reverse complement strand
CAAATGAATTTTCATTTAAGACCATATAATCAATATATTTTAAATATAGTTACCAACATTTATCTAGGGTTAGATTAATCAATAAAAATAAAAAAGAATAAGACAATGACCATTTTTGAAAGTATTGCGAATATATTTTGATAAATCCACCTAAATAAAAATAAGTAATCCAAGTCCATATTCTTAAAGGTTGTTTAATATGTTCTAAAAAGAAAGATGTTCCGTTTTTATATGAAGAATACATATCTATAAAATGAATAAATAAACAAAGTAAAATCAATGAAATCATAAAATATCTATCTATTTTTCTGTACTGATGAATTTTATGCAGTATTGGGAGTAAAATATAAATCATTATCAATGATCCAAAAAACCAAAATTGAAAAAAGAATCCTGATTGCTCAAAGAAAATATTTATTGTTTCTTGAATAGGAGTATAATATCCTAATCCCATTATCATTCTTTGAATCATTCTTAATAAATTCCAAAATAAACATACTAAAATAATTTTTACAATCTTCATTGAAATATAACGAAATGAAATATCTTTTTTATTTAATATAAAATAACCATTAATCATAAAGAAAACGGGTACTGCAAAAGAACAAAGTTGATATAAAATAACATTAGAATATCCAGAATATTTATTAAGAGTGTGTAAAAAGACAACAGCTAATGTTGCTACAATTTTTAGTAAATCTAATCCTATATAACGCGTCATATAATCTCCAATCAATGTAAAAAATCTTGGTATAATATTTTATTATACAATCATTTATCAACGTATATAAAATATTGCTTTTTTATATTTATAAGGCAATAATTTATCAAAAGTATAAATAATAAAAATACTAATGACTAAAGTAAGAACTGAATAAAAAACTATCTGTATAGGGATAGGCAATCTAAGAACATCAAAATTTTGAAATAAAAACGTTAATATTATCATATGTATTAAAAAAATGGCAAACGATATCTTTGAAATATAAAAAATTATTTTTATACAAAAGGAATTCCCTATTATATTTTTTATAATGAGAAATAAACTCATGCTAGATAAATACGTAAAAAAGTTTGAATACCATATATAATTAGAATATTCATAGCTAGATGATCTTAAATATAACAGGCAATATACATTAATCAAAAGTGTAATTATAAATAATAAAAATAATATAATAGTATTAAAATGTATTTTAAATTTATTCAGGAAATAACCTGTAAATATATAGATTCCACCGATACCACCTATGAATGATAAATCTAAGTTCATTGATCTTGTAATACTTTCTGGGAAATATGCATTTATAAGTATATTAATGGTTGGAATAAGAAAATAGGTAATAATTCCTAAACATAATGGTATAAAAATAATTTTATCATTAGTGTATTTTTCAATCCCTAATTTTATAAATGGTATAAATAGATATATACCTAATATAAGAGGCATATACCACATTTGTTTCATCATTAATGGTTCTAGAAATAGCATTTGATTAATTATGCTTGTTACATCCAAATCAATTTTAAAAATAAAACTATAAAACAGATTATTCAAAATAATCCATAACTCAGTTATTAATAATAATGGTAACAAGTATTTTTTATAAAATAAATTTATGTTAATCTCTTTACTATTTATCATGAGAACACCCGTTATCATTAAAAATATTGGTACACCTAATCGAGATAATAAATAGAATAATGTTTGGATATAAAAAGACATTTGAGATACTGATAATGTATGATTATAAGATGATGGATAGAATAATTCAATGGCATGACAAAAAACAACAAGTATGATTGCTAATGATCTTAAGAAATCTAAATATAATAATCTTTCTCTTTTCATGACTACCTTTCTTTTTTGATAATTTTTACCAAGTATATAAATAATTATTTATAATAAGAGACACAATAATATTACTTATTGTGCCTCTATTAATTAGTTGGACCAGTTTTTTTAGAAGAAAAATATGCGTTCATATCAACTCTTCCACTTATGCCATTAATTGTTCCAGACGATGTATATTGCCACATTCTATATGTTCCATTATAAGTACAATTTTTAATGATTGGTTGACTACTATGTCCATATTGAGCTACCCATTTTTCATATTTATTAAGTGATGAATCATATAATTTAGTGTTCCAATAGTTTAAATTAGCATAAATTCCTGGAGTATAACCTGCATTAGCAATAATATTACAATATGTATTGGCCATGTTTGTATATGTACTAGCTGAAATATTTCCAACATTATCAGTATATTCTAAATCATAATAAACTGGCAAAGATATTTTTCTGTCTTTTATTAATTCTAAAGTTGCATAAGCTTCTGTTTTAGCTTGTTCTGCATTTGTCGCATAGCTAAAGAAATATACTCCATAAGGAATATTTAATCTTTCTAAATCTTTAGCATTTTTAATGAATTGTGAATCTATAACAACATGTCCATTAGAATGACTATAATATCCGCAACGTAAAATGACTTTATCAACTAATCCATCTTTTTTTATAACATCCCAATTTATATTTCCATTCCACTTTGAGATATCAATAACTAATGCGTCAGCACCATCGATTAATTCTCCATAGCTATTATATAACACTTTTTTTCCATTCTTTTTAATCCAGCCTGTAGGACATACACCTCTTTCATCAAAATAATATGTTATTCCATCTATATTTTTTGCTCCAACAACCATGCTACCATCAGAGTTAAAGTAATGCATTCCTTCTTCATTTTGGAACCATCCAGTTTGCATAACTCCATTGCTAGAAAAGTAATATGTCTTTCCATCAATGGATTGCCAACCTTTTAATGTATTTCCATTTTTGAAATATCTAACACCCTCCGACGAATAGCACCAACCATCTTGTTGAACTCCATTATTTCCAAAATTATATTCTTTTCCATTGATGACTTGATAACCAGTCAGCATATGTCCCTCATTATTGAAATAATATTTTTTTCCGTTTTGTGTTAGCCAGCCTTTTGTGATAATACCACGACTGTTGAAGTAATATCTTTTTCCGTTTACTGTCTGCCAACCAACTAGCATATGACCTTCTTCATCAAAATAATGATATCCTTCATCATTATAGTACCAGCCGATTGTATAACCGCCATCGCTTTTGAATAGATAAGTATATCCATTGAGTGATTGCCATCCATTTAACGTATTTCCATTCTGATCAAAATATTTCCAACCCGTTTCTGTCCATTGCCATCCAAGACCTAGTTCACCATTTGATTTAAAATATCTTATTTTTCCATCAATAGTGTGAGTTCCCGTTAACATATGCCCTTCGTTATTGAAATAATATTTTTTTCCGTTTTGTGTTAGCCAGCCTTTTGTGATAATACCACGACTGTTGAAGTAATATCTTTTTCCATTTACTGTCTGCCAACCAACC
>NZ_CAXSKY010000021.1:0-46509 GCF_964238065.1 Clostridium sp. AUH-JLR23 | reverse complement strand
TTTTGTGTTAGCCAGCCTTTTGTGATAATACCACGACTGTTGAAGTAATATCTTTTTCCATTTACTGTCTGCCAACCAATCAGCATATGACCTTCTTCATTAAAATAATGATATCCTTCATCATTATAGTACCAACCAATTGTATAACCACCATCATCGTTAAATAAATAAGTATAACCATTAAGATATTGCCATCCTTTTAAAGTATTACCATTTTTATCATAATATTTCCATCCAGTGTCTGTCCATGCCCAATAGCCTTCTTGGATATCATTTGCATAAACATTTGACATATCTAGATATGAGAAAAAACAAATTAAAAATAAAAAAAATACTATTTTTTTCATCATTACATATATCCCTCCAATCATTAATATTTAAGTATTATTAGTATTAATATACAATTTTATCTATTATTTTTTAAATATTCATTGATATGCATAATAGCTTTTTCTTTTTGTGATGGCGATACTGATGCAGATAATCTAATATAATTACTATACTTATCTCCATAATTAATCCCTGGTATTCCTAAAATTGAAAAATTATTTAAAAAATATTCAAATAAATTTATATTTTTATTACTACATTTAACCCAAAGATAAAATCCACCCATAGGAAAGCTACAATGTAGAGTTGGAATTGAATTAATTGCTGGAACAAGATCTCGCAAATTGTGATAATAATAATTATTCATTTGAAAAATTTCTTTATCATTCTTTAGAGATTCTAAAGCAGCTTTTTGAATAAATGGTGAGACTCCTGTTATAGAATGAGATTGAATAATTTCACACTTAGATATTATTTCATAATTTGAAATAATATAACCTATTCGCCACCCTGTCATTGCATAACATTTAGAGAAGCTGTTTATAATAATAATATGGTCATAAAAATTAAAATATTCTAGAAAACTAATATAATTATGATCATAAATAATTTCATTATAAACTTCATCAGCGATAATAAATAATTTATATTTTTTTGCAAAAGAAACTATATTTTCCATTTCATTTCTTGACAAAATTTTTCCAGTAGGGTTGTTAGGGTTATTGATTATAATTGCTTTTAAATTAGTATCATAATGATTTTCAAGTATTTCCAATGTAATTTCATAATTATTACTATCTAGCAAATTTATTTCAATAATATTTCCATAATTCAATTTAATCATTGGCTTGTATGATACCCAAGAAGGATTAAAAATCATAACAGTATCATCTGGATTCAAAATAGATTGTAAAGCTAAATAGATACCATATTTTGCTCCTAATGTTATTAGTATATTGTTTTCATTTAATACACTTAAATTATTTTTACAAAGTATTTGTTTTCTAAGTTCTAAATCTCCTTTTCCTGTACTATAATGTGTATTACCCTTTTTTAATTCTTCAATACATCGGTTAATTATTCTCTCGCTTGTAGAAAAAAAAGGTTCACCTAGAGTAAGGTCAATTAGTGTTTTATCTTTCTTTTGATGTTTGCTATATTTTTCTTTAACAGCAATTGAAGAAGACATCTTAATTTTATCAAGTTGTTTATTCATTTTTCTATTGAAATATTTTGTTTAATGATTTTAAACCAATATTTGTCCTTTCTTTAATTTTTTAAATCAGTTACAATATTAAAATTAAAAATAACAATTATTTTATCCTAAAATCAATTTACATTAATAAAATAGTGATAATAATCCTCATAACTATAATTAATATCTAATTCATTCGTAGATAGAACTATATAATAATCATTAAGTAAATTCATTTTGTAATTATGATTTTTTAGAAACTCTAATAAGACTTCTTTTTTTGAGATATTAGTTTGTTTTTCCAGAGATATTAGATAATCATAGTTTTCTGATTGATAGCCAAAATATTGATTTGTTCTGCAAAAGATGATTATAGGATTTTTACTATTATTTTGTTGTGCTATTTCTAAATCTTTCTTAAACATTTCTACACTATAGCTATCTCCAGTAATCCAAGGTTTAATATAAGGTTCTTTATCCAATATACTATATAATAAAATTCCTTGGCCAAAAACAATTAATTTATCATCTGAATCAAATTTATTAACACACGTAATTACCTCATTAACTGCACTGGATTGTCGCTCAGTTGTTTTTAAAAATTTAACATTGTTGCTATTGATAGAATATCTTTGTTCAAATTTATTTAGTGAATCAAAATTATTGGTCCTATATACTAAATCTGCAAATTTTAAAGAACTACATACAACACAAAAACAGATGGCAATTTTTATGAAAGTTGAAAAATTGTTATTTATATAAGTGTTCTTTTGCATTATTTTAGGCTTATCTAAACTGCTTTTGTATAATTGGACTATCGAATTAAGAGATAGAGGTGCAATGAGCCACATTGATATAATTATATGTTTTGTTACAGTGTTTGATCCAGCTACTGTTAATAATGGTAATGCAGTAGCTATTACATATAGCATTAATAATTTTTTGCTCTTCTTAAAATACAAAGTATAGCAAAATGATATTAACATAATGAAATAAAAAATTCCACTAAAAAAATTTGGCCCTGTAGTAAACTGAGGAGAATTTCCTACAGGATTAATATTATAAGATATGTAAGCAAAATAAATTGAAATAAAAGACATAATAATAAAAATACATAATTTGAAAACTTTGTATTTTATAGATCTTGAAGTAGTTTTAAAATATACAGTAGTTAGGCTAAATAATATTGAAGCAAAGAAAAGAATTATTCCGGAAAGAATAGTTTTTAAATTTCCAAATATAAAATTTTTTATGATATTAGATGTAGAATAGACATTGGTTGCATCGCTTGTCATATTTTTCAATTTAAACATATTATCTATAAAAAAAGATAAGTCATTGGAAAAATATAAAATCATAATTAATACTGTTATAGAGATAATAGCTCCAAGAATAATTCCAGTATATGAAACAAGAAGAAATTTTATAGAGCAATCATCAAATAAATACCACATAAAATATAATCCTAATATAAATATTAATAAACTTATACTTGATGTTCTTGCCAAAATTGCTAAACCTATTATTATCCCTATACAAAAAGTTATACAATCATTTTTTTTATCGATTAAATGCTTGTAAACTAAAATTAAAGCTATTTCAATTAAAAAAACAGAAAACTGATGATAATTAAATATATTTAAATAACACCCAGTAGCTATTATTGCTATTGATATTCCTATTAAGCAAATAATTTCATCTAAATAATTTTTTAAAAATTTATAAGTAATATAAGCCATGCTCCATTCAAGAAATACTTCTAATAAATTAAATCCCCACAATTCTAAAAAACCAAAAATTTGATACCAAATCCAGCCAATTAGCGATGTAAAGAAAGAAGAATATCCTATTAATTCAGGATTAGAAAATAAATGTGTAAAAGTAAAATAGTGCAATCCTGAATCTCCCATTTCTATGCCAAGAAAAGAATTTATTAAAGGATATAAAATAATAATTGCTAAA
Organism: Clostridium sp. AUH-JLR23; assembly: GCF_964238065.1. Classification (NCBI taxonomy): domain Bacteria; kingdom Bacillati; phylum Bacillota; class Clostridia; order Eubacteriales; family Clostridiaceae; genus Clostridium; species Clostridium sp. AUH-JLR23. The sequence continues at coordinate 43,022 of NZ_CAXSKY010000021.1, read as the reverse complement.
CATATAACTTTTATAAATTTCTCTTTTTTTATTGTTATCATTTCGATATCTCCATTTATTTTAATTTATCTTTTTTCGTATTATAAATTGAGGATTATGATTTATACACATATATATTCTACCTATATATTCCCCAATAATTCCTAAAACCAGTAAAATTAGTCCACCTATAAGTAAAATACTAGATAAAATAGATGTATATCCTATTAGTATATTATCAAAAATCATTTTTTTAATAATTATATATAACATCAATAAAAAACCAATAAAGCTAAAAATAATTCCCGAAATCGAAGCTAATCTTAAAGGCTTTATAGAAAATGCTGTTAAACCATTGAAAAATAATAAAAATAATTTTTTGAATGTATAACCACTATTTCCTGTTATTCTATCATTACGTTGCACTTCAACATTTCCTATATATTTAGTAGTTCTTAATATTAATCCTGGTATATATACATATGGATTATCAAACTTCAACATTTCATTTATTATTTCTTTTTTTGCAACAAAAGATATAGATGGTGAAATATTTTGTGGCATATCTAAAAAATAAACAAGCATTTTTCTATTAATAATCGCTCCATATTTTCTTAAAAATGATCTTTTCATTTTACATACATTTTTTGCACAAACAATATCATAACCGTATTGTATTTCTTCATAAAATCGCCATACATCTTCTATCTTGGATTGCCCGTCATCTTCAAAAGTTCCTATGTAATCACCGTTGGCAACAGAAAAACCAGCTAATAATGCATTAGCTTGACCGAAATTCCTAGCCAAATCTAAACCAATAATATTTTTATGTATTTTGCATAATTCATTAATTATATTTAAAGTATTATCCTTTGAGCAATCATTAACTAAGATTATTTCAAATTCAAAATTTTTCTTTAATTTGAAAAAATCTAAAATATTTTGAACAACATACTTTAATGTAAGTTCAGAATTATAACAAGGAATTACAATTGATAGCATCCTATTTACCTCCTATACTATGTCATTTGTTGTATTTTTTTAAACAAACAATATCATATGTATTCCATTTTTTATGATCTAAACAATCAAACCAAATATCTTCTTGTTTTTCTATATCAACTAATTTATTATAAAATTTTTCATTAAAATTTTCTTTTGGAATTATTACTACACCTGTATCATCACACACAGCAATTGCTCCATCATACAAAGATATATGATTTCTTAATAATTGTTCATCTAAATCCTCATTATTTTTTACATTAAAACATCCCTCTGGATTAAAACCAGTCCCCCAAATTGGGTAGTTTTCTTTCAGTAAATCGTTTGCATCTCTGAAATTTGTATTACAAATTATTGCTTCTGCTGAACAATATAAAATTATATATTTTGTAACTAATTCTCCAATAATTGCTCTGTCTTCACAATTAAATGCTTCAATAAAAACAATATCTCCCTCTTTTGTATCTCTAACCTGTTCATGAACACTCCAATTTGAGTTATTGTAAGCATAAACCCATTTTATTTTGCCAACTTTAAAGTGACCTTTATTTAAAGCTTTTACTCCTTTTAAAGCTCCTTTTTTTCCTAAGCAATCTGCAACTTCTGTTGTAGATACTCTATTCTTTTTTATGTAATTTATTATTTTAGAATCCCATGTCATATTAATTTCTCCTTTTTAAAATCTTATTTTTAAACTATCTATAATTAGTTTTTCATTTCTCAAAAGTTTTTCTTTAGAATCAGAAAGCAAGATATATGATACTGAACGACTGCTATCATCTTCTGCATGTTTAATTATATCGCCGATTTCAAAATTAATTTGTAATTTATGAAGACCTTCTATCTTTTTAACAAAGTCTAAGCCTACTATTTCTTTTATTGGCAATCCTTTTGAATCAAAATCTAAAAATCCTAATACTGCTATTTTATTTTTACTACATTTTATTGTATTAAGAAAATCCATTTCATCAAAATTTATCAAATCGTTTGCTGCTGAAGAAATATAGTATTTATAATTATCTATACCTGATATAAAAGGTACTATATCTGTGGCTATATTTCCACCACCTCCACGAGCCGCCATCTCTATTAAATAAAATTTATTGTTGTAAAATTTAAATTCAGAATGTGTTAAACCAAATTTTAATTGACTTGATTCAATTATACTATTACAAACTTTTCTTAATTCATCATAATTATATTTTTCATTGCTATAACTAAAAAATAACCTATTTGCAATTGATGGATTATGTTTAAAATGTTGTTTTTCAGATATTGCTAAGCAATAATGTTTTCCATTAATAGTAATTCCATCTACTGTAAATTCTGGCCCATCTATATATTCTTCGATAATAACACTTTTTTTATCACTTGAATTTTTACAACAATTTTCAAAGTTAGAAATAACATCATCTACTGTATTTATTATATAAATCCCTCTGCTACTCATTGCATCTAACGGTTTCATAATGGTTTTTTTATTAATTCTTTTTACAAAATCACAAGCTTTTTTCTTATCTGTTGTTTTTAAATACTTTGGATAAAAAAAGTTGTTTTGTCTACAAAACTCCCTCATTAAATATTTATTAGTATATAACTTGGACAACTCTGTTGAAATAGATTTTAAATTTAAAGCTTCTGATACTTTTGCAACAGTTCTAACAGATATTTCACTTTGTTCTGAAATGACTCCATCAACATGTTCCTTTTTTGCAACTTCTAAATTCTTTTGCCAATTTAACACATCAATTACATAATGAGAATCGGCATATTTAAAAGCAGGGGAATTTTCATAAAGATTTGAATTAATTACAAAATACCCCATTTCTTTTGCCTTTTTTACTATAGGAATTTGAAATTTTCCACCACAAATTATTAATAGTTTTTTCATTTATATATCCTTTCTTCATATAATATATTTATTTCAGTACTATTTTTTTTTAATAATGTACTTTTTGCTGGAACATACACTCCATACTCTTTTGTACTTTTATTTAAGTAACAACCTGCGCCAATTAAAGAATAATTGTTAACAGTTATTGCACTTCTTATAGTAGCGTTTAATCCAAAAAAAGAATTATTTTTTATTTTTACTTTTCCACCTATAGAAACTGAAGGAGCAAAGTAATTATAGTCATTTATTAATGTTTCATGTGCAATATTACAACCAATTTCTATAATGTTAGATTTCCCAATTTTAACATTATAATCAATAATAACACCACTCATAATTATATTTCCTTCGTCAATACATACACTATCATCAATTAATGAATTTGGATGTATAAAAGTATATAATTTATACCCTTTATCTATAGCTTCTAACACAATTCTTTTTCTCAAGGAATTCATGTCTTTATATCCAATTCCTATCAATATTTCGTATTCCTCTATATTGTAATAGCTTTCTATTGATTCAAAATCTATTACCGGCTTTCCTTCAAAAGTTTTTAACTTTATAAATTGTTTATTAACAGTGAATGCCACTACTTGATCATTTGTATATTTTTCAATATAATACTTTAATCTTTTTTCAAAATCTGTCAGACCAAAAATAATAATTTTCTTCATTTTTCTCCTTTCTTATTACTGAGTTAAATTAAATTTTTTAATAGTGTTAATCTTTTATTTATATTTTGAACAGAATATATGTACATTCAAATTATTTAATTACCACTGTATTTTATTTCAAGCTAATATTTAATATCTTTATTTACTAAAGATTTATATCCAATCAACACAGTAATTAAAAAATATATAATATTACAAATAAAATTTGCAAAACTGTAACCATCAAATTCCCACAAACAGGTAAACCAAATTGCCATGGAAATATATAATAAAGAGTATAATAGTTGAATATATAGCTGCCATTTCACTTTAGTGAAATTTAATATAATTGTTAAAAGTAAATTAGTTGCAAAATATAAAATTTGACTACAGCTTATAATTATATATAAATAACTCTCGAATTTTGGCATACTTGAGTAGAAAATTTTAATATATATAGGTGTTAATACACTACATATTATGGAAAAAGAAATCATTATTAAAACAATAAAGAAAACAATCTTAAAATAAAATTTTTTTGTTATAGATTCTTTTAATTTAGAGAAATATCCCATAATTACACTTTGCAATGGACCACTTATTAAAGCAATTGTTTTTCCAAATAATGATAAAACATAATAGTTTGAGACTGCAACTTCATTTAAAAAAGCTGATAAAATAAATCTATCTAAATTTAACATGGAATTAGTTAAAAAATAAGATCCAGATAAAACTGTAGAGGTCTTAAAAATCTTTTTCGTTATAATGGTACATTCTTTTTTTGTTTTTAAAATGTTACCAGTATATTTAATATATATAAATCCTAATAAATCTCCTAATATCATTATATATGCCCATTCAAAAGTAAACAAAAAAATAACTATACCTAATAGATAACCTGCAGATATTATTAAATAAAAAATGCATTGTTTTTTATAATTTAAAGATATCCTATATTCAACACACAAGTAATTTCTATATATAGATAATATTGTTACAAGAATGATTAAAAATATTTTATAAAATGTATATGATTTATATATACCCACTCCTAAAATAAATATCGAAGAAACTAAGCAAAATATATTTAATATATTTAAATATGATCTATTAGAATAATTCTTTGATTCTAATATTAATCTAGTATTATTTAATGCAAGACCTAAAGATGGTCCAATTACATTAATTATCCCTAAAATAAACAAAAAGTCTCCAAATTTATTTATACCTAATTTAGCATTTATTATAGGATATATAATGATCTGCAAAACTAAATTCATTATAATTACTGCAAATATACAATAAAGAAAATCTTTTATTATTTTTAATTTACTTTTCTGAAAAATCATCATTACTAACTCTCTAGTTGTCTATGATCATTACTTGTAATAATTGTTTCTATTATTTCTTTTTCTAAGGAAACCCCAATATAGAAACCAAATCTTGACGAACTATCCGTAATTCTATGTGTATTATCTATTTTCTCAATATTGCTCACATAAATTATTTTTTCAGGATATAACGTCTTTAATTTTTCTAAAATATTTAAATCATTTTGATTAAAAATAAATTTTATAAATGCATTTTGTTTAATTGAATTTTTTATTTCATCAATTCTTTTTCCACAGGCTACATCTATAACCATTTTTATATAATCATTGGAAGTTGATAATTGCACTAAATGTGAACCAATACAATCTCCACCCATTCTGGCTCCTATTTCAATAATTTTTATTTTTCCATCATCAGTTATTTTAAACTCACAATGAGATGCGCCATATTGTATTTTTAATGCATCAAGTGCTTTGAAAATTTCTTTTGAAAAATATGTTATTTGTTCATTATCTAAATCTGCTGGTTCTAAATGTCCAGTTTCTATAAAATGTGGTGCTCCAGTAGTATATTTTTTGGTAAACGCTAGACAATTATGTTTAGATTCAAAAGATATACATTCACAACTATATTCTTCCCCATTAATATATTCTTCTACAATTGCACATTTCTCAAAAGAATTATTTATTGCTATACTAATAGCTAAGTTTAAATCTTCGAAACTATTTACTTTTTTTATGCCTCTACTACCAGAACGATCAGTAGGTTTTACAATAAGTGGATAAGTAAAATCTTCAATCTCATTTTCTTGAATTAATCTATCAGTTTTAATAAATTTAGGAACAGGAATACTATTATTTTGAAAAGCATCTCGCATCAAATATTTATTTGTTGTAATTAAATCTGATTCTTTAGGATTACATACTAAACCAAGATTTCTTGCAATATAATTCACGGTTAAAACTGCTAAATCTGAACCTATCGATACTACACCCTTAGGTTGAATTTTTTTACATATATCAAGTATTTCTTGTTTTTCTGTTATACTAATTGGATAAAAATAATCCGCAACTTCTTTTCCAACTGCACCTTCTTCCCATGCGAAAACATGTGTTTCATAATTTAATGATTTTGCCTTTTGAATCAAAGGTAATTGAAATTCTCCTGCACCAATAATAACCAGTTTTTCCATTTTACAATACTCCCTCTATTGCTTTTACAACATACGTAGCATCTTCTTTTGTCATATCAGCATATAATGGCAATCTAAGTAATCGTGATGCAATGTCTTCCGTAATAGGACAATCCTCTGGTTTATATCCTAATTTCAATCCATATGGCGAAGAATGTAATGGAACATAACAAATATATGCAACGATGTCTTTTTCTTTTAATTTTTTAATTAGATCATCTCTTATTTCTGCAGTAGGTAATAAAATATTAAACATATGTGCATTATGTTGTATACCTTCTGGAATGATAGGCAAACGTAATTTTTTATTTTTTTCTAAATCTTGTAATCCTTCATAATATGTATTCCATACTAACATTCTTTTTTCCATAATCTCATCATATCTATCCATTTGAGCACTTAATAATGCTGCTAAAAGATCTGATGGAAGAAATGATGAACCAATATCATGCCAAGTATATTTATCAACAAGACCTCTTAAAACATTTCTTCTATTAGTTCCTTTTTCACGAATAATTTCAGCTCTTTCCATGTATTTTTCTTCATTAACGATAATTGCTCCACCTTCACCCATTGCATAATTTTTTGTTTCATGGAAACTATAGCAACCAAACTCAGTCATTGTACCAGCCACTTTTCCTTTGTAAGTTGAACCAACAGCTTGTGCTGCATCTTCAATAATGAATAAATTATATTTATTAGCAATTTCAATGATTTTATCCATTTCACATGGAATACCTGCATAGTGAACAACATAGATTGCTTTTGTCTTATCAGTAATTAAATATTCTATTTTATTCTCATCTATATTAAAAGTATCTTCTCTTATATCACAAAAGATTGCTTTAGCACCTCTTAATAAAAAAGCATTAATAGTAGATGAGAATGTAAAAGAAGGGGCGATGACTTCATCACCATCTTGTAAATCAGCTAAAATTGATGCCATTTCTAAAGCTGTTGTTCCTGATGTTGTTAACAACATATTCTTTATTCCAAATCTCTCTTGAAATTGTTGGTACACTCTATTTGTATATTTTCCATCACCTGATAAAATACTGTTATGTAACGCATCAACAATATATTTTTCTTCTAATTGAGTAATGGTTGGTTTGTTAAACTTAATCATTTTTATTTCCCCCTAAATCTCTTATTTGATTAACTAAATAACTTTGTATTTTTAAATCATCGTATAGTTTTTTTCTTTCATTTTCGTCTCTTAATGCATTCCAAAATACATTAATTGATTTAGAAAAATGATTATCTTCTTTCAATACAAATTCTTCTATTTGATTATTTTTTGTTATAGTTAGCATTGGTTTATTACCTGGTGGTGATGTGAAAATTCTATTCGTTGATAATTTTCCTTTTGACCCTATAATTTCTAAAGAGCAGGAATAGTCATTATCCATTCCAAAAGCTCCTTGAAAAGTGACATTATCATTTGAAGCAGAAAAATCTCCAAACAAATCAATATCGTATTCAATAGAATTATATAGATGTGCACATTCTATATGTAGATTTGTTCCTAATAATATTGTAGCCAATTTGACTACATATCCACCTGCATCCAACAAGGCACCACCGCCTAACTTTTTAGAATAACGAAAATCATTCGATTGTCGTTTTGGAAAACAGAAGTTGGATCTTATGAGTCTTAAATCTCCTAATTCTTTATTTAACAATACATTCTGTATTTCTGAAAGTTGAGAATGGTATTGGAACATGTAATTTTCTTGTAATACGAGATTTCTTTCATTAGCAATTTTAATGAGTTCTAATGTATCTTCATAATTTGTAGTCAGTGGTTTTTCAAGAAAAACATGTTTATTTTTCAAAAGGGCTTTTTTTGCATATTGATAATGTAATGCTGGTGGTAAAGGTATATATAAAACTTCAATTTCTGGATTGTCGATTAAATCATCAAAACAATCGTATATATCTATATGAAATTCATTTTGAAACTTTTCAACTTTAGATTGATCATATTCTTCGGCTAAACCAACACATTGAAAATTTTTATTTTCCATAAGAGCTGGCAAAAACATTCTATATGCGATATCAGCGGCTCCAAGTATCCCAATTTTTATCATTATTCTACCTCCAATAAAGACATTAAATTTCTTAATTGTATATTACATACATTATTAAATTGAATCATTTTATTAATCGTATGAAAGTCTAACCATATGTACTGATCTGTAATATTGATATCATTTTCTTTGATGTCGATAATAATGTTTCTATTTTGCTCATGATAAAATCTTCCACCTTCTTCAGATAAAAGAGTATCAAAAACAATATTCTTTTCTTCGTTTAAGTACTTAAAAAAGACATCTTCTACAATGTCTCTCTCTTTTTTATTAATTTCGTTTGCTTCAAATTGAATGGATGGTCCGAATTCAACAGTATCAAAGCATCCAATTTCTTTTTTTAGATGAACTAAATATTCACGTTTTGAATTATGAATACGTGTTATCAATCCAAAAATAGCTATACCAGTTGCTTCAAATAAAGGTTGAGTCCAATGTGTTACTTCACGGCCATCGATTTTAATGTCACAAAATATGACTTTAAAATTTGCATTAGAATTACTTATTTCATTGGAAGTGAACTTCCATGTCTTTAATTCATCTAATTTTATAAATTTATATTTCTTATCTTCAAACATTTTTATATTATTCAATTTATGAAATGCTTCACTCATTTTGCTAGAATTATCATCAAAAACTGAATTCAAAAATTCTTTATTTTTATATTGATTGAATAAAGATTCTCTTTGTTTATCATTTTGAAAAGGGAAAATCGGTAAACAAGATATAACAGTACGTGTATCCATATTGACTATGTTATCAAATTTCATTAATCTTTTTATTTGTCCTAATGTCATCCATTTAAAATTTTTATGTATCTCTATATCTTTATCAACCATAATAACAATGTTTCTATTTCTTTTATGAAAAAAACGAGAAGATTGTTCTGATTGTATCTGATCTACAATAATATGTTTTGGATCTACATCTATAAAATATTCTAAATACAATGTTTTTTTTCCACCGTGTTTTTGTGTGAAATTACTTTTTGTAGCTTGAATAGTTGGTGAAATTTGTATCTGATTAATGTTTCCTGGTTCTATTTTAGCTTGCATTAAAAAATTGAGCTGATTGTCTATAACAGAACATATAATACCTAAAAAACCAATTTCATTTTGAAAAATAATAGGTTGTTCACTAACAACTTTATCATCAATATATTCCTGAATTCCCTGAATATAAAAAAAACTATTATTTTTGTTTGTAATGATTCCTTTATCATGATCATAAAACCAATAATTGCTATCATCTAATTTGTTTTTAGTAATAGTGACTTCAATATTCTTATTAAGAAAAGCTATCCATTCATCAATTTCTTGATTAGTAGAAACATTACCATTTTTATCTATCCATGAATTAAAGAGAAGATTGTTCCACTGTTCTTTCATATGTACTTCCCTCAACTGCAATTCTTCTTAAATATTTCCCATATTCTGTTTTACATTGTTCTTCAGCCAATTTTAATAGTTGTTCTTTATTGATATATCTTTTAACATATGCAATTTCTTCGATACATGAAATATATAATCCTTGTCGCTTTTGAATACTCGCTACATACTGTGAAGCTTCTAATAAATTATCATGATTTCCTGTATCCAGCCACGCTGTCCCTCTACTTAAAAGTTCAACTTTTAATTGTTTTCTTTTAAGATATTCATTATTAACAGAAGTAATTTCTAATTCCCCTCTATCAGATGGCTTGATTGTTTTAGCAATTTCAACAACATCATTGTCATAAAAATATAAGCCTGGAACTGCATAATTTGATTTAGGATTCTGTGGTTTTTCCTCAATAGAAATAACATCTTTGTTTATATCAAAAGAAACAACTCCATATTCTCTTGGATCATTAACATAATATCCAAATATCAAAGCTCCATTTTTAATATGACTTGCTTTTTGTAAAGTTTCTGTAAAATTGGTTCCATAAAAGATATTATCTCCCAATATTAAACATACACTATCATCTTCTATGAATTCTTCACCAATAATAAAAGCTTCAGCTAAACCATTTGGTTTATCTTGAATTGCATATTCAATATATATACCTAATTGACTTCCATCTCCTAATAATTCTTCAAATACAACAACATCTCTAGGAGTAGAGATAATAAGAATTTCTTTAATACCTGCTAACATTAAAGTTGATAATGGATAATAAATCATTGGTTTATCATATACAGGTAAAATTTGCTTTGACACTGATTTTGTGAGAGGATATAATCTTGTCCCTGATCCTCCGGCTAAAATGATTCCCTTCATCTTTATTGTTCTCCCTTTTCTAATCTATTTTTGTACATTTTATTAAAATAGTTTTGATATTCTCCTGAAAGAATGTTTTGCCACCATTCTTTATTATCAAGATACCATTGAATTGTCTGCTGGATACCTGTATCAAAGTTATATTTTGGTTTCCATCCTAATTCTGTTTCCAGTTTTGTTGGATCAATCGCATATCTTAAATCATGTCCTTTTCTATCTTCTACATACTTGATTAATGATTCTGGTTTATCTAATGCTTTTAAGATTGTTTTAACAACCTGAAGATTTGTTCTTTCATTATGTCCACCTACATTATAGACTTCTCCAACTCTTCCTTTTCTAATGATTAAATCAATAGCCACACAATGATCATAAACATGTAACCAGTCTCTCACATTTTCCCCTGTTCCATAAACTGGTAATGATTCATCAGCTAATGCTCTTGAAATCATTAATGGAATAAGTTTTTCTGGAAAATGATATGGTCCATAGTTATTAGAACATCTGCTGATTGTGACAGGTAAACCATATGTTCTATGATATGCTAACACAAATAAATCAGCAGCAGCTTTAGATGAACTGTATGGACTAGATGTATGTAATGGTGTTTCTTCTGTAAAGAACAAGTCTGGTCTATCTAATGGTAAATCACCATAGACTTCATCAGTTGATACCTGATGATATCTTTTGATTCCATATTGATTACAAGCATCTAATAATGTTGTTGTTCCCATAACATTTGTTCTGACAAAGCTTTCAGGATCTTCAATACTTCTATCAACATGTGATTCTGCTGCAAAGTTGACAATAACATCAAATTTTTCTTTTTCAAATAAATCAAAGATAAACTTTCTATCAGCAATATCACCTTTAACAAACTTATAATTAGGTTTTCCTTCTACTGGTTTACATGTTTCTAAATTACCAGCATAAGTTAATAAATCTAAATTGACAATCATATCTTCAGGATATTTATCCACCATATAATGGACAAAGTTACCACCAATAAATCCTGCTCCACCTGTTACTAATATTTTCATTATTTACTCCCCCTTAGCACTTACAATTTTCCATATTTGATATCCATCGACTTCTTTTATAAATATTTTTTTCTTTTTCGTATCACTTCTTTGATTAATAAAATTTATTATTTCATCAACATAATAATTTTCTATTAAATAAACATTCTCGTGATTTAAAAGGGCGAATGTATCTTCAACATTTTGGTTTTCTAATATCTTTACAACTGTTGGATGTTTCGTATCAGTTCCAGATAAAAAAAGACTATTTGTAAATATATTAGGTTCTACAATATCAAGAATATTGTAATTAAGATATATACTTTGTACTGTCGTTTGAAATCCTAAAAGATAGATATTATCACGATGTCCTATAATTTCATTGAATAAATTGTGTTGATTATTCTCTTTATTGAATGTTGTTCTATATTTTGACAATGAATTATCATTTGCATAATACATAATATCAAACACAGAACTTGAATCATTTTGATAATATAAAGGTATTCTCAATAGAACCATCATTGACAACAAAGTAAGTAAAAAACTTTTATAATCTTTATTTTGTTTTTTAGCAAAATAAATCATTAAATATATTAAATGAGTGATGACTGTAAATAATATGACACTTTCAATTCTATATACCAGTCTGCCTCGATACAAAAGAACATAAAACAAAGATACAAATCCTAATATATATATAAGATAAATAAATAACATTTTTCTTTGATATAACAAAAATAAAATACCGATAATAATAATTGTCCATACAAAAATGTAATTCATATAGTTTCGATCTAATAATTTTATGAGTGTATCTTTATATCCAGTTCTATGCTCAGAATGATATTTTTCTAATATTTGATTTAAATCTTTGAGTTTTTCTTTAGAAAAATAACTGGTATCTCCAAAATCCCAATGAAGAAATGTCAGATAATCAATTTCAGTAATACCAATTTTTTGACATTCTTCTTTTATTGCATAATAATCAGGATGAGGATAATCAACTAATTGAGCTCGCAATTGATTATATTCTTTATATTCCGAATAATCAGAATGACTGTTTACATACATCTTTTCTGTAATTGTGTTTCCTATAAAACATCCTAGTACTGATATACAGCATATAAATATTTTTAATAGGTTTTTTTTGATTTTCATTCTATATCTATAGATATAGAATAAAATGATCAAAAAGAAAAATGGAAGTGTAATATACAGAGTATACTGTCTAATAAGTAAACCGACTTCTAAAAATATCATTCCCCCAAAAAAATACTTTTTATTAGACTTCTCAAAAATATATATTATTAATAACAATCCTCCTGCAATAATGGCTATACCAGCAGTTTTTGTAAATTGCATTAACAAATATAGGTCAGCGCTCACAAAAGATAGAAATAAAATATTAAGAGTTATAGTTAATAATGTCTTTTTTTGAGAAAGAAAAATATATGATATAGCTAACAATGAAAAAAATATAATAACAATTTGGAATAAACTATACCAATTTATATGTGCATATATTTCATATAGGAATGAGAGTATATAGCCAACGAAAATATGCATAAACATAATTTCTGGAGATGGTTGATTATTATATGCTCCTGATACTATTAATTCCATTATAAAATCATCTGATGTTTCAAATTTCATTGTGTGGCTTAATATAAATGGTATTAAACATAATAAATTAAAAATAAAAGATAGTTGTAATGGACTCAGTTGAAATATTTTATTTTTGATTCGTTCCCATGTTTTATAAATATAATTCAACATATTTTAAGCTCTCTTCTATAACATGATGCATATCAAAGTATTTATACATGCCTAGTCTTCCACCAAAGATAACCTTATCTTCCTTCTGTGCTAATGCTTTGTATTTTTCATATAAGGCATTGTTTTTCTCATCATTCATTGGATAATAGGGTTCATCTCCTTTTTTCCATGTTGCAGGATATTCTCTGGTTATGACTGTTTTAGGTTGTGTTCCATATTCAAAATGCTTATGCTCTATGATTCTTGTATAAGGCACTTCATATTCATTGTAGTTCACAACGGCATTTCCCTGATAATTGTCTATATCTAAAACCTCTTCTTCAAACCTTAAACTGCGATATTCCAGTTCTCCATAGCAGTAGTCATAATACTGATCTATCATCCCTGTAAAGACAATCTTATCTGCAATCTCTTCTAGTTCTTTACGATGTTCAAAGAAATCACAGTTAACTTTCACATCGATACCTTCAAGCATCTTTTCAATAATCTGTGTATATCCTCCTATTGGTATACCCTGATACAAATCATTGAAATAGTTGTTATCATATGTAAATCTGACAGGCAGTCTTTTAATGATAAATGATGGTAGCTCAGTACATGGTCTACCCCATTGCTTTTGCGTATAGCCCTTGACAAGCTTTTCATAAATATCTTTTCCTACTAAAGAAATAGCCTGTTCCTCTAGATTTTTTGGCTCTGTAATACCTGATTCTTTAATCTGCTCATTGATTTTGGCTTTAGCTTGTTCAGGTGTGACAACACCCCATAACTTATTGAAAGTATTCATGTTAAAAGGCATGTTATAGATTTCACCTTTATAATTAGCAATCGGACTATTTGTATATCTGTTAAATTCAGCAAACTGTTGAATATAATCCCAGACCATCTTATTGGAAGTATGGAAAATATGCGCTCCATACTTATGTACATTGATGCCTTCCACTTCTTCAGTATAAATATTTCCACCAACATGACTTCTTTTATCAATAACAAGACATGTCTTTCCTTTTTTATGAGCTTCATAAGCAAAGATACTGCCAAATAATCCACTTCCTACTATTAAATAATCATATTTCATATATTTCACTCCCTTCCAAATTTTGAAATAATTTGTCAACGATTTTTGAATCCTTACTATAATCAAATTTTCGTATAAAAAAAGAAGAATGTATGTTAACAATTTCTTCATAATCTTCTTCTACAAAAGTATAAGGATTTCCTCTTTCCCAATCTACATATCTACCTAATTGAATTTTTCTTTCTTCTTTTGGTAAGTCATAATAGTTATCTTTTGAAAATTTAGAATTAAACAATAAAGTTTGTAAGAATAATTCATCTCCACAACAAGAATACTTAAAATATTTATCTATCCATTTTTGGGATGCAATCACATATTTCGCAAAGTCATGTGTTATATCAAACCAATTTGATCCATATTTAAATTGTTGATTGTCGATTCTATTGATTTTTAAAAACTTTTGCAATTTTAAAAATGTTTCTCTAATGAAAGTTTGAGGTTTTCTCAAAATTGCATGAGAACTGCGAATTGAATTCATAAATATATAATAATATTTAACTCTATCAATGACTTTATTTTCTATAGCAATTTCTTCTGGTGAAAATTCAACAAATTCTTTTCCTTTGTTTTTTTCAAAAAAATCTAGAAATTGTTGTTTGGTAAATAATGGAATATCACACCCCGAAATCAAATGATAATAATCATATTCTTTTTTTATTGCCGTACGTAATAAAATCAATTCAGATTTGATTTGATTATATGTTCCCCAATATATTTTTAATGAATCTACAAAATAAACTTGAGATTTATGACATACATTTTTTATAAGATCATACTTATAATGAATTGCTTTCTTATCAACATGAATATAAAAATCGATATTTTCATCATCATATGCTTTTAAAAGATGCTGTGTAATTTCTTCATTATTATGTGTTGTAATTAATATTGCATGTCTCATTTTAATTTCTCCCTAAATTGATGAAGTGTTTCAAAAATCAATTTATCTTTTACTAGAAATAACAATCCAAAATAAATAAGAATACCTATTAATATAAGAATTAATGTCATTATCATGGTTGGTTCTAATATAAAAGATAAAGCAAAGATTAAAATAAACATGATAAATGAAGAAAATATATAATTTTTGGATTTTTTAATGACGCTTATCATATTTATTTCTTTATAAATACTACACATTTGAACAACGACAACACCCAATTCAGCAATAACTGAAGCAAATGCAGCACCAGTAGATAAAAAGATAGGAATAAAAATACAATTAAGTACTAAATTGATACATGACCCAACAATTGTAGAAATAGTATATATTTTTTGGCGTTGCGTAGGAATCAAATACTGAAAACCAAGTATATTACTAATGCCAATAAATACAACTATTGGTGAAGTAATAATCAGTATCTGCGCTGACTCTAGAAACTCAGATCCTAAAAACCAAGGAATTAAATTAAACGAAATTCCAATTAATCCAAACATTATAGGGAAAGCAATTAAAAATGTATAAATCAATGAATTCTCTGTATATTGAATGATTTTTTCTTGATCTTTTTGAACATACAAATTAGCTATTCTTGGTAACATGACAGTACTTAATGAGGTAACGACAGTTAAAGCTAATTTAACAATTTTTTGAGCTTGTTCATAATATCCTATTTGGGCTGTATTATTAGTAATCAAACCTATCATGAATCGATCTAAAACTGTATAGATTGAAATAGCAATTTGTGGAAAGAATAAAATCAAAGTTGGTTTTATGTGTTTTTTGATTTGAAGTGAGCGTAACGGGACTTTACAAACATATTTATGTATTGTTATCCACATAGATAGATTTCCTAATAATAAGGAAAATGAATATATGAATGCATATAAAGGTAAATCATTTTTTTCTTTTACAAATGCAAAAATACAAATAATTCCTAATATTTTAACAAGCACATTTCTAACAACGATTTTCTTAAAATCCTCAATTCCTTGATAAAAATATGTAATATCTAACATATTGGCAATCAAATCAATGATTTGGATATAAAACAAAATTTTATATTGATTCATTATTTGAATGGTCATTATAAAAATAATGATACTAATAGTCATAGTACACATTTTTAACAATAGAATTTCAAAAAAAGCAGTACTTCTCTTTTCTTGATCATTCTGGTAATATGCAATTTCTCTCTGACCATATAAATTTAATCCAATACAACCAAAAAGAATAAAATAAGTAACAATAGAGGTTGTATAGCTATAAGTACCAATTCCATCCGGACCCAAAATACGAGATACATATGGAGTTGTTATTAATGGAAGAATAATAACAAGTATCTGATATAAAAGATTAAAGATATAGTTTACAGTTATTTTTTTCTTCATTCATTTCAACTCCTTTATTGATTTATATATTCAATTTTTGGTTTGAATTTACGACCGTCTCTTATGCCTTTAATAATAATCTTTATTTTTTTCCATTTTCCACTTTGTTGACTTCTTAATATTTTTTTGATATCTAGGAAAATGCCATAGTAATATAAGAGCATTGATAATTTATTTCCTTGTTTCTTATTAACGTAGTACATATTTCTATAAGAAAATTTATATCTAAAGAGTCTATCAGGAGAATCTTGTGATATATCTGTTGGAATATTACTATTCATTTTATGGACAACTATGCTTTTAGAAACAAAATATGAATCTTTTGCTTCACTAATTCTTTTTGTATATTCAGCATCATCACCCCAAACAAAAAATTCCTTCAATGGTAATCCAACTTGTTTAACTATATCAGATGAAAAGAAACAAGAAACAAATGAACATTGTGAAACATTTAATAAACCATACGAAAGATATTGTGTATTTGAAATCCAACTATTAGAAATGTTAGGAACATTCATAGCACAAGGATTTCCATCTATCCATTTAACATCACTACATAAAAAGCCATAATCTTGTAAAATATTATCTGCTTTAATAAGTTCTTCTAAAGCAGTAGGGGTAGGAATTGTATCATCATCCATAATCCAAATTTTTTGATAGTTTTGTTCTACTGCTTTTTTGATTCCATAATGGAAACCACCAGCACCACCAAGATTTTCGCCAGTATTCATATAAGAGATATTTTGAAACTGATCAATTTTTTGTTGAATATAATCATAAGTTCCGTCTGTGCTGGCATTATCAACAATATAAATATCAAATTGATTGAAAGTTTGATTTAATAAAGCATCTATAGCTTCATTTAATAAAACTTTACGGTTATATGTGACAATTATAGCTACAATTTTATTCATTAACTTCAACCTTTCATTTTTAAATCTATTAAAATTTTTGATAAACGATAACATTTCATGCTTATCAAATAACAAAGAATTTTATAACCTTTAGACTGCTGTTGAAAATATTTGTTTTTTTTCCAATTTGGATAATGATTCTTTAATTTCAAGTAACATTGTCTTATTTCTTTGACGCGCATAAAAGGAATCATTCTTAGAGCGTTTTGAAAAAGAAGATTACTTATAAATAGATATTCTTTTTCATCTTTAAAATCTGTATCAGAAACCTGATTATCAAAATATTCCATGGCAGTAAGTATATCTAACATCTTTGGATTATAATCCTTTTGCTTCATGATTGAATTTTCTCTTTGCCTATAGTAGTACAATGGTGTATGTAAGTAATAAATTGTTTGACAAAAATTAATATAATTCGCTGTTGTTGCTCTATCCTCATACCATAATCCTTTAGGGAAATATATTTGATTATTCTTGATGATGTCTGTTTTAATAACTTTGTTCCATGCAGCTGGATTCATTAATAAATAATTTTTTTTGTTGATAAATCCACTCTTCTGATTTGAAATGTGAACAACTTCATTTTGTGTTTCCCATTTATTAAAATAATCAAATATTATTAAATCAGGATGTTTGTCATTAATGATTTTTTCTAATTGATCAAGACTGTTATCAGTAATAACATCATCACTATCAATAAAAAATATATATTCATTTTTCGCATATGGTATAGCATAATTTCGAGCGTCACTTAATCCACCATTTTCTTTTTTTAAATATTTGAAAATATATGGATATTGATCTGCATAATTTTGAGCTATCTGGCTTGAATAATCTGTTGATCCATCATCTACTAATAGAACTTCAATGTTGGATTTGTTTTGACATATAATAGATTCTAAACATTCTTTTAAATAGTCTTGCACATTATATATAGGTATAACTATTGAAAACATGATTAACTCCTTTTCAATAAACAATCTTTAAAAAATAATAGCCATTTTGCAAACGTAAACTGTCTTTTAAATAAAAGATAACAAAATAATTTATATAACTTTGGCTTTAATAAATAATATTTGTTTTGATTCCAATGATTATAAAATTTTTCATGATCACTTAAACATTTATCTAATTCTTCATATCTTTTTAATGGTAATAACTTTAAAGCAGATCCATAAAAAAGATGTTGTAGAGACAGATATTCTAATTCTTCAGGAAATTGATTGTTCAAGTGCCTTCTCAAGTTATCTATAGCTTCAATCATATCCAAAATTTTTGGATTATATTTATTTTGATTCATAATTGAATTAGTTCTAAATTGATAAAAATAAATACCCTCATGAATATAGCCAATTTTATTTGTATAATTAGCTAAACTAGGAATAACTGCTAAATCTTCATACCAAATTTTAGTTGGAAACATAATTTGATTTTCTACAAATAATGATCTTTTAAACATTTTATTACATGCATTTGGCGTAGATAAAATGTAATCTGTTGATGAAACATTATTCATACTTTTTTCATGAACAAATTTCTCATCATTATATACTTTCACAAAATCAAAAACTAAAATATCTAAATCTTTTTCTTTCATGAAAGACGTTAATTTCTTCAAACTATTTTCTTTTATATAATCATCGCTATCTACAAACATAAGATATTGTCCTTTTGCATAAGGAATGGCATAATTTCTAGTATCACCTAATCCACCATTTTCCTTAACAAATCCCTTTACTATGTTTGGATACTTCTTTTCATATTCATCTATTATAGTTTGAGAATTATCTGGTGAAGAATCATTAACAAGTAAAATCTCATAATTATCTATATCTTGATTTAATAATGAGTCAATACATTTTCTTAAATATTTTTCTGTATTATATATTGGAACAATAATACTTACTTCAACCATTTTAATTCTCCTTTTTTATATTTTTTAGATAAATATTCAAAAACGATGACAAGTAATATCGCAAATCCACAATGCCATATGTATTCTCTATATATTGCACCAAAGTATCCTCTAATCCAAAAAAACAGGAGAGGCGTGATATATGTTGCCAACAAATAAAGAAAATACTTTTTATTTTTTCTAGAAATAACAATTCGATAATATATATAACCTAGAAGAATTCCTAATACTAAAGCAAAAAGAAAACCAGCCCAATGGAACGAATAAAACAGTTCTCCTACATACGAACCTCCGATGGGTTGATTATATGTGTTGATATGATTGGTATAAATCATTTGATTGACTACATTAGCATTAAACCCACCAATGTTAGGTAAAACTAAAATAATTGGTAAAATATAATTTAAACCAAATGTTGGTCCAGGTTTTGAAGCGATAGTAAAACACACAGTTGAAAATGTCGATCCAAATTCAGATAGTGCCATGACAATCTGATTATCAGTTAATGAGTATAAAAAAACATCGGCAATTTCATTTAGATGAAATCCTGATATATTTCTTACATTTGCTATAAAATTCAATAAAACTAATCCAAAATATCCAAGTAAAATTAAATAAATAATTTGTTTTCCTGATAGATTGTATACGAGGTTTTCCCAAACAATAAACAATCCTACTAAAAATACAATAGATTCTCCTCGACCACCACTTGACATCATAATCACTTTATATATGATAGTTGAGCAAAATATGGTATTGGCAATTCTCTTGTTATTAGAAAAGCCAATAATCAAAGCAAAAACTGAAAAATTAAAGAAATTAGCGATGACTTCTACAAAATCGTGAACATTTAAATTAAATGTATTTGTATAACCACCCTGAAAAAATAATATTAAACGTGATACATCGATATATAAGGTAGGGATAATTCCAATCAAAAAACAAATGATACCAATTATTTGTATTTTCTTTAAAGAAATATTAAATATTGCATGGTTTGTATAAGAATTTGAATGTTTTTTCATCATATATTTATAGAAAAAAAACAATCCTATAAAAAGCATTGTTTGTGATAACAAAGTAAATACGGCTGCTTCTTTATAAACATCAAATCGAATATACCATAATGGAAAAAGGACATTATTTCCAAAATCCATATTGAAAGCTTTAATTGGGATATGACCATAATTAAAGACATAGCTTAAAATAAAAAATACAATTGGAAAAGTAATTAACTTTTTTTCTAATTGAAAAAAAGAAACAATATGTATAATAAGTTGAAGCAAAGTAATTAAAAAGAAGATAATAAACCAGGTTTGTTGATGAGAAATGAGAAGCGTTCCACCCCCTAGCAAGCATAAAATGACTTCTATACACAACAAATTTTTATATTTCAAAATATCTTCTTTTTGACTTAGTAAATAATTTTTCATCTCAAATCTTCCTTTTATATATATTCATTATTCTCGTTGGTATCAAACCAACAATTAGAGGCTTTAATGCATAAAGATAATAACGAATAGAAACATTTTCTTTTTTCATCCAATAAAACTTTAATTTTGCTTCTTGTAATCTATATTTATACTTTCTCTTTTTTATAGAAAAAAAACTTTCTCTATAATAGAGAAGAGGAATATCCAAATTGTATATTTTAAATTTATTTGACAAAAGCTTACACCATAAATCATAATCTTCAGCTCTTTGTGTTAATTGATTGACTGTGTAACCATTCACAGCTAGTAATGCATCCTTTTTCATAAGTACAGTAGGATGAATAATTTGGGTCTTTTTTATTGCATCTGATAAACTGACTTCATAAGGATGAATAATAAATTCTTTACATGGTTCATCGTTTTCATTAATGGTTATGCTCTTTGCACCTACAACAGCATACTCTTTATGTTCTAATAAGAAATTGTATTCAACTTCTAATCTATTTATATAGCTAATATCATCACTATCCATTCTTGCAATATATTGACCTGTTGCCATTTGTATGCATTCATTTAATGATGCAGCTAAACCTAAGTTAGTTGAATGATTAATAACTTTAATTCTTGAATCTAGTTTTTGATATTTTTGTATTATCGATAAACTAGAATCAGTTGAACAATCATTGCATATAATAAATTCAAAATCTTCAAAAGTTTGATTTAAAATTGATTGAATTGATTTTTCAAGATATTTAGCATCATTATATACGCTCATTATCACAGAAATCATTACCATCCATTAAAACTCCAATCCATAGATTTTTTTCATTTCTTTTAATATAGTTTGTAAACTATATGTCTCCATAGATTTTAAACTATTCTGAATAATATTAGGAAAATCATCTTGCTGGTTTAAAATAATATCTATCGCATCTTCCTGGAATTGAGATAAATCCAGAAGATATCCATCTTTTTGATGAGATATGAGATCAGTATTTCCTCTAATACGACTGGCTATACAAACTAATCCACAAGCTTTTGCTTCCATTAAGGCAACAGATAAGCCTTCTCTTTTAGAGGGGAATAAAAAAATATAACAAGATTTCATGATTTCAATAATATCATTTCTATATCCTAGTAAATGTAATCTATTAGACACATGAAGTTGTTTTGCTAATTGCTCATAATTCTCTTTCATATTACCAATTCCACAAATAAGATAATGAATATGATTTGGTAAATTAGGGAGACATTCTATAACAACTTTATGATTTTTATTTTCATTGAGTTCTCCTACAGATAAACATAATACGGAATCTATAGGTATTTGTAATTCTTCACATAACTTTTTCTTATTTCCTTGAATAGAGTTTATTTTATCCATATCAATTCCTACACCAGGCACATATTGAATTTTTCCGGTCTTTTTCAATTTAAATTTTTGTGCAATTTTATAATCTTCTTTGTTAATGGTTATAAGAATATCAGTATAGTGAGAACATATTTTTTCAATTGGATAATAAATTACCCAATTTTTTAAAGGAGCTCCTTTAAAAAAATGAAAACCATGTGCAGTATAAATCATTTTTGTACTTTTATAATGCTTGCTCATTCTATTTGCAATACGAGCAATAACACCACCTACAGGTGTATGACAGTGAATAATATCAAAATTGTATTGATTTATAATTTTTTTTAATTGTCGTAAAGCTTTTAAATTATGAGTGTGAAATGGATTTCTTTCAAAAGGAAGGTCATGTTTAATATCACAAGATTCAAAAACATGTTCTCCATGAGAAGCTACATGAACTTCATATCCATAATCATGAAACATTTTTAAAAATGGAATATGAAAAGCTTGTATATGACTATCTACATGTGCAACAAATAAGACTTTTTTCTTATTTTTCATATCTCAAATCTCCAAAACATTTTGTAATAATTCCTACTTTTCCAATAAATAGTCGAATAATAGGATTAAATATTGATAGATAAAATACTTTGACATTCTCTTCCTTCATCTGTCTTCTTATCATATCAACCGTACACATATATTCCTTGTTCTGTGGCAGATATAATCCCTGACTATCCTCATCTATATATTCTTTTATATCCTGACATAGCTTCTCTATAGATATTGAGCTTCTCTCATTTCTAAGAGTAGGGAAAATATGAAACTTTCTGACAGCTTTATATAATCTTTCCATATTTCCTGGAGCTCCTTTTCCATATACCATTGGTGGTC
The DNA here is from genome assembly GCF_964238065.1 of Clostridium sp. AUH-JLR23. NCBI lineage: Bacteria > Bacillati > Bacillota > Clostridia > Eubacteriales > Clostridiaceae > Clostridium > Clostridium sp. AUH-JLR23. The sequence continues at coordinate 19,898 of NZ_CAXSKY010000021.1, read as the reverse complement.
GAACAATACATACTTTGAAATTATCCTCATCTAATTCATTTAATTTTAATTCAGCTTCATATTTGCTTTTTCCATAGTATGTATGAGGATGACATTTCGTATCTTTCGTAATAAGCTGATCTGAATAATTTAAACCATATACACTCATTGAGCTCATAAAGATAAATTGGCGAAAATTTTCTGACTTTGCTTTCTTTGCAATGTCAACTGCTAAATCTCTATTCACTTGATAATAAAGCTGCTCATTTTCTCTAACTTCTTTTTTATGTGCTATGCCAGCCACATGATAGACAACATCAAACGAAGAGAAGTCAAACTCTTTCCAGCTGTCATCTCTGACATCCAACTCTTCTACGTAATAGTCATCTGGATACTGTTCAAGGTATTTCTTGAAGCTTGTTCCTATGTAGCTGTCCTTTCCGGTAATCAGGATTCTCTTCATGCTTCTTCCTCCTTATGGAGTTCACCAGTTCCACCTTCAACCACACCTTCATGCTTTAATACGGATGTGATTGTTCCAAAGAAGCATTTCACATCAAATGGAAAAGACATATGTTCTACATAGTATCCATCCAAACTAGCCTTGACATCAATTTCAAGTTCATCTCTTCCATTGATCTGTGCCCATCCAGTCAGTCCTGGCTTGATGTCATTGGCTCCATATTTATCTCTTTCAGCTATCAGGTCATCTTGATTCCATAATGCAGGTCTTGGACCAATGATAGCCATTTCTCCTTTTAATATATTGATGATCTGTGGCAGTTCATCAAGCGATGTCTTTCTCAGGAACTTTCCAGCCTTTGTTATATACTGGTCTGGATTGGATAGCATATGCGTTGGCATATCCTTTGGTGTATCTATATACATTGTTCTGAATTTTAATATGTTGAAATGCTTTTTATTCTTTCCAACTCTCTTCTGTCTAAAGAAGATAGGTCCCTTGCTGTCAAGCTTGATCCATATGCACAGGATAATAAAAACAGGACTTAATACAATAAGTCCAATCAGCGAAAGTATAAAATCTATAACACGTTTCAAGAAGTGCTTATACACTTGTTTTCCCTCCCAATAAAAAAACAAGAATTGTCTAATTCTTGCTTATGATTTCTAGTCCTACCTTTGCTGTTGTATCATTGCCGAAGATATGCAGACTGATATAGGCAATGCGCTTGTGCCTGTCTATCTTCGTTATCATTCCTTCATATCCCTTCAGTGGTCCTTCGCTGATGTGTATCGTTTCTCCCTCGATGAATCCTACCGACATATCCACCAGATGGTCATCTCCAGCAAACCTCTTCAAAAACTCTACCTCACCATCTTCCAAAGGATAGATGACATCTTTCTTCTTTCCAATGATCTTGGTGAGATCTGGTATCTTCTTAAGCTCCACATAGAGCTCTTCTATATGCTCAGTAATCATGAAAACATATCCCCGAAAGAGCACGCATCTGACATCCTGCCAGACTCCTCTAAACTTTTTCCTTGCGACAAACTCGGGAATGAAGCATTCGTGAAGGATGTCATTCGAGATGAGAAATCGACATCTGTCGGCAATCTCCCTTTCATGACCGCTTCTGACCTGCATGACATACCAGTTCATTTCCATGACCTCCTTAAAAAGGGTAGGCTTCGCCTGTTGAACATGTTTTTGATTAAAAAAAATGTTCAACGTATCACACATCTATGACCATACTTCAAGACAAACGTGACAAGGCAACGATTTCCCTCTACAGCATTCCTGACGGATAACTCTCTATTATCCTTTATAAAACCAAAGACATAATACTACAATTTTATTCAGATTGCAACTGTATAAAAATGTAATATCATCGTTAAGAATTTTTATCAGAAATAATTAAGTTCAAAATTGTTTCTTTTATTTCTGATGGAGTTACATTTTCTTTATAAATCACATTATGTAATTGACTTAATCTTGCATCAATATCTTCAACAGATATATCCATTGGTGCATTCTTATAAATCAAATCATTCTTTGTACGTGTTGTATCTTCACCGTCTAAGCGTAACTCCTCAAACATTTTTTCTCCTGGTCTAAGACCAATCTCTTTTATTTCAATATCTTCATAAGGTTTTAATCCTGCTAATCTAATCATCTTTTCAGCTAAATCTAAAATCTTAACAGGTTCCCCCATATCTAAAACAAATATATCTCCCTGATCAGCATAATATCCTGCCTGTAAAACAAGTTGTGCAGCTTCAGGAATTGTCATGAAATAACGTATAATTTCTTTACTTGTTAATGTGACAGGTCCTCCTTCAGCAATCTGTGCTTTAAAAATAGGAATAACTGAACCATTAGAACCTAATACATTTCCAAATCTAACAGCTGCCATTTTTGTAACACCATTATGACCATTAGCCTGTAAAATCATTTCTGTCATACGTTTTGTTGCTCCCATAACATTTGTAGGATTAACAGCTTTATCTGTACTAATCATAATAAATCTTTTCACTTTATGTTCAATACATGAATGTATAACATTATTTGTTCCAAACACATTATTTTTAATGGCTTCCATAGGTCTTGTTTCCATTAATGGCACATGTTTATGTGCTGCCGCATGATAAACAACATCTGGATGATATCTACTAAATATTTCATCAATGGCTTTTTTATCTCTAATAGATGCAATCAATGATTTCATCTCAATATTCTGACTCATTTGACCATGTTCAATATGACGTCTAAATTCCTGTTCTAACATATATAAAGAATTTTCATTAATATCAATCATAACCAATTTTCTAGGTTGAAATTTCACAATCTGACGACATAACTCAGAACCAATACTTCCACCAGCTCCTGTCACAACAACAACCTGATCTTGTAAATAAGAACTGATTTCACTTTGATCAAGATGAATTTCACCTCTACCTAATAAATCTTCAATCTTAATATCGGCAACAACACTATTATTTTTCGTATTGTTCTTAAATTGAAAATTCATAATCTTTGTATCTAAACCATTATTCACACATTCATCATAAATACGTCTTAAATCTTTTTGATTCACATGTGATATAGCAATTAAAGCACTTTCTATATTGTACTTACTTTTAATCTTTGCTAAATCTTCAGTTGTTCCTAAAATAGGATACCCACCAATCATTAAATCTTTCTTAAAGTCATCAATAAAACCAACAATTTTATAATTCAAACTATTGTTCTGTCTTAATTCTCTTAATAATAAGTTTCCAGCATCCCCTGCACCAATAATAATTGTTTTCACTTCTTTAGCATTTTTCTTCAAACTATAACGTCTAAGCAAGCGATATAAAACTCTCACTCCTGACATAATAATCAATGCATAAACTCCAGCAATCAACTCTAAACTAATCAATGAAAACATGCCAAAATAAAGTTGTGATAAAAACATCACAATAATCATCGCTAATATATTAGAAGCAGTTAATCTTAATAATTCATCTACCCCAATATATTTCCATAAACTTTTATAGACTTTAAAAAAAGCAAAACTAAATGTATATACAATCAATAATACCAAAAGCCCCACTGCAACTTCAGTTCCCGTTAATCCAAGTTGCATAGTTCTTAATTGAAAATCATTTTTTGACCAATAAGCAATCAAATAAGAAAACAATACTATCAATAAATCTAATATCAATAATAATTTTTCCCTATGTTTTCTGTATATGGCATTTTCAAAAAAAACATGTAACATATATCCATCTCCCAAATTTTATTTTAGCATAACTTATGACTAAATAGTAACTATCAATGCCATTATAACCAATTTACCGACATATTTCAACACAATATCCATCATCTTCATTGTTCATCATCATCCCAATTATCTATTATCTGTTTGAACGCTTTATCAAAATAAAAAGATAAAAAACCTTCATTATAATAAATTCAGATTTTTATCCCTTCATCTATATATCATCCATATATTTTATATGAAACAATCAAAGATATACCCATATACCTTATTTTATCTCTATTTTGTAAATTATAAACATAAAAAACAATTCTCATTTTATCTACATAAATCTAATAGGGCATTAAAAATAGTGCTCATGTTTATCCTAACTAAATAACAACAAAATGAATATATTATTTATGATATTTATCAATCACAGAATATATGAGATTTGCTAATTCTAACTCACTCCTAAAAAATCTAACTCTATTTGTTCTAAGCCATGTGATTTTTCCTTGCCATGTATTGTTCTGCCTATACATCACTTTCACCATAAAAATATCTTTACTCTTTTTAGGATACATTAATGAACGATTTAAATACTTTTCAAAATTATCTTGTTTTAATTCCTGATAATCCAATTCAACATCAAGTAATTGATTTTTTATGATCACATGATGATATCTTTCATCATATTCAGGAATATTAAAATCTTGCATGATTTGATCCATCATTAATATCAGTTCTGTTAAATTTTGAAACTGGATACTTTTCTTTAAAACTGGACTATGTAAATCACCACAGATCACACCATTTTCATATGATAAAAGTGCAATTGTAAAATACATTTCTTTCGTCATAAACGACACATTTTCCAACACCTTTCTCCATAAACTAAAAAACGAATGATAAAGTAGACATTATCGTTCAATGAATTTATAATAAAAATAAGCTTTTCATGAGTAAAAAAATATAAAAAAATTTACGATTTTTGATGAAATATAAAACAAAAAGTATGCGTGAAAATGTCTACTTTTTAAAGGCAAAATTACAAAATAAAATCTCTATATATCTACTCATGTGACCATCTTAAAAATGTGTTTTGAGAGATTCCTAATATTTGAGCAGCCTGCCGAGAATTAATTTCACTTTTTTCCCACTTTCCTTTTACATCATCAAAATTATCAGGGATATTTTTCCTTGGTCTACCAAATTGTACACCTCTACACTTAGCCGCATGAATTCCTTCTTTTTGCCTTTGTTTAATATTCTCTCGCTCAATTTGTGCAACATAGGCAAGAATCTGTAAAACTAAATCTGCAATAAATGTTCCAGTCAAATCATTGTTTTGACTTCAGGCTGTTGACAAAGTAAAAAGTCAACAGCTTTTAGTTTTCAAATAGAAAAATATATGGTATTATATCTATTGTCGTGGATGACTTCGTTCCAAATATGCAAATTTTGAGGCTCCACGACTTTTTATTTTACCACTATATCATGAAAATATGGTATAATGTAAATGCATATTTGGAGGTAAAATATTATGGCAATGACATGTTTAAACAATCGAAAAAATGACAGCTTGATTTTGAGTACTATAGATGAATTAGTACCATTGGATCACAAGGTAAGAGAGCTTGAAGAAGCTATTGACTGGAATTTCATATATCCTCTCGTTAGACCTTTATATAGTTCTTTTGGCAGACCAAGTATTGATCCGGTGGTACTTTTTAAAATGCTTTTTATCAACTTTGCATTTGGTATTCATTCCATGAGAAGAACATGTGAAGAAACAAAGGTGAACCTTGCCTACAGATGGTTTTTAGGGTTGTCCATTGATGATGAGGTTCCAAACTACTCAACATGGTCACAGAACTACATCAGAAGATATGGAGATTCTGAAGTTTTCGATGAGATTTTCAAAAAAATTATTGAAGAAGCCATCGCATATGATTTTGTGGATCTTGATACGGTATTTGGAGATGGAACACATCGAAAGGCCAATGCCAATAATAGAAAACATGAAAATAAGGTTGTAGAAATAGTAAAGAAATACTATGACGATGAACTTCTGGAGGAAATCAACAAGGATAGAAAAGCCCCTGAGAAAAAGCCAATAAAGGAAACAAAGGGTATAGAACTTGCATATGACGAAGAAACAGGTGAACTCATTGAAGGAAAAGGAACAAAATCAATAAAGGTAAGCAAGACAGATCCGGAAAGCGGATGCTTTCATAAGGGAGAAAAACAGAAATGCTTTGCATATACAAATCTAACATTCTGTGATAGACACGGATTTGTACTGCATAATACAGTGGCACCAGGCAATCAGCACGATAGTGTTGTTTTTCATGATGCATATAGAAAGCTGTTGAACACCTATGGAGATTTAATACATAACATCAGTTTAGATGCAGGATTCATGACACCAGCAATATGTCGAGAAATCATAGAAGATGGAATCAGAGCATATATGCCATATAAAAGACCCATGACAAAAAAAGGATACTTCAAGAAATATGAATATGTCTATGATGAAAAGTTGGATATTTATATATGCCCCAATAACAAGGATTTGAAATATACTACAACAAACAGATCAGGATACAGGGAATACAAATCAAATCCAAAGGACTGTGAAGGATGTCCATTTTTAGAAAAATGTACACAGAGCAAAAATCATCAGAAGGTCATCACAAGACATGTATGGGAGGAATATAGAGAAATAGCAGATGAGAATAGATATACACCAGAATGGAAAGACATCTATCCACTAAGAAAAGAGACGATAGAAAGAGTCTATGCAGATTGCAAAGAAAAGCATGGACTAAGATTCACAAGATTAAAAGGACTGAAGAAAAATCAACAGGAATCGTTGATTATTTTTGGCTGCCATAATTTAGGCAAATTAGCGAGAATGAAGAAAAGGAAAGGACTCATAAATATTCCCTCACCCAATAAAAAAGAAGGAAATATAAGGAAAACAATACAAATTTATCAATTTTCATAAAAAAATAAAAGAAGTGGTAGATTTAATAAAAAATTCTACCACTTTGTCAACAGTCTGCAGTCAAATCATTGTTTTGACTTTTTCTTGTATCTAATAATGGCATATCCAAGACAACAATATCAGCCTGTTTTTCTTTTGTAATAATTCTCCATTGATTCTGTATTTCATCATAATTTCTTCCTAATCTATCAATAGATAAAATAACAACGACATCCCTTTGTTTTAATTTTTTCATTAAACGATGATATTGTGGTCGATTAAAATTTTTCCCACTGATTTTATCCGTATATATATATATTCCTCTCCACAACCCCAAATTCTTTTAATGCTAGTAATTGTCTGTCTTCACATTGATCTTTAGACGACACTCTGACATACCCATATATATTTCTTTTCAATTTATGTCCTCCTTATTAACTATAGAAAATGAGTTACAATGAAATATCAAAAGAGCATTCTTGCCATATTTAGTATAATCAAAAAAACGTATATTTAACGTTTTTTATTCAAATCACAAATATAACTTCATACTTATTGTCTATTTCATCATACGACTTGTTTATAGTATATAAAGACTATTTCTTGTTTGTGAAAAGAGTTTTGAATATACAAACATAGCAATCAGTTATTTATATGCATTATGAATGAGTTCTTTATGTTTTTGATATCTTATCATCATTGTATCCATAAACAAATATATTGATAAATTTCAAAAATACTAAACAATTGACGACATATATAATCATGGTATTTTAATCATATAAATGGTATAATAAACAGGAAAAGAAAGCAGGTGAAAGCATGGGATTATATCTCAATCCAGGAAATGATAGTTTTCAACAGGCACTTAACAATCCTATATATGTAGATAAATCATTGTTAATTAACTATATGAATCAATTGGTAGGTACTGGCGATAATAAAATATGTGTGTCAAGGCCTAGACGTTTTGGAAAAAGTACAGATGCGAATATGCTTGTTGCCTATTATTCTAAAGGATGCGATTCTCACAACATTTTTGATTCACTCAAAATCAGTGAAACCAATCATTATTTAAAACATCTTAACCAACATCATGTCATTCATATCAACATGCAAAGTTTTTTAAGCAATACACATGATATTGATAAGATGATCCAATTATTAACAATAAGAATTTTAAATGAGTTTAAACAGGCTTATTCAATCATTTTCTTTGATGAAACAAATCTTTCATTATCTCTAGAAGATATCTATGCTTCTTCAAAGAATCAATTTATTTTTATTATAGATGAATGGGATTGTATCTTTAGAGAATATAAGCAAGATAAAGAAGCACAAAAACAATATCTTGACTTTTTAAGAAATCTATTGAAAGATAAACCTTATGTAGAGTTAGCATATATGACAGGGATATTGCCTATTAAAAAATATGGAACACATAGTGCTTTGAATATGTTTGAAGAAATCTCTATGATTGATCCGGGATTATTACCTGAATTTATGGGATTTACTGAAGCTGAAGTTCAAGATCTTTGTATTCAATATAACGTCAGTTATGATGAAATGAAACAATGGTATGATGGATATCATATGACAGATTCTTTATCAACTCTTTCCCCACGTTCTGTTGTTGCTTCACTTATAAGAAATAGATTTGGAAACTATTGGACATCTACCGAAACTTATGAAGCCTTACAGGTTTATATAGATTTGAATAAGGATGGACTCAAAGATAGTGTTATTGAAATGTTGGCTGGTGAAAGTGTACCAGTACAGACATCCTCATTCCAGAATGATATGACAACATTTGATACTAAGGATGATGTCTTAACACTTTTAATACATCTTGGATATTTAGGATATAACAGCTCAGATCATACATGTTATATTCCTAATAAAGAAGTGATAGATTCTTTTGTAAACTCAATCAGAAAGTCCAATTGGGAAGAAACAACAAAAGCACTATTAAACAGCCGTGAGCTCTTACAAGCAACGTGGAGAGAAGATGAAGAAGCTGTTGCTAAATATATTGAAGAGGCCCATTTGAATACATCAATATTAACTTACAACAATGAAAATGCTTTAGCCTATACATTATCTTTAGCATATATTACAGCTAGGGATGATTATACAATCATCAGGGAAATGCCCACAGGAAAAGGCTTTGCTGATCTAGTATTCATACCAAGACATGATAAGCCTGCTATGATTCTTGAATTAAAATGGGATCAAGAAGTCAAGACAGCGATAGATCAGATTAAAGACAAGAAATACCCAAAAGGATTAGAAAAATATAAAGATAACTTACTGATTGTAGGAATCAGTTATAATAAGAAAACAAAAAAACATACATGTCATATAGAAAAACACCAATAAAATGAAACATCTTTGGTGTTTTTCTTATTTTCTATTAATAATATTATAATAGAAAGAAAAAAAACGAAACTCTTTCCCACTAAAGATTGAGCTCCATTCTGTACATTTCACACTATGATAATAACAAATTTAATCAACAATTTTAATAAAAATTTATTCATGATAAAACACTCTCGCTCATTTCTTTCAGTTATCTGTAGTCAATATAATGCATCCTTAGCTCTGATATTTCTTAACTTATTGGAACATTCTAACTGTCATGAATCTAGTTTTTTCATTTCACGGCTACTACAAACGTCACATCTACATTCTCGCCAGGAAATACTGCATCCTGATTACAAGAAGAGGACTGAAACAAAATCAACTCTTTAAAAAAGTTAATTTGTTACAGCCCACTATTAAAAAAAGTATTTTCTAAATTGTCTGTAAATCTGTCGGCAGGCATTTTGATCACTTGGTGTGGATGAAAGCGTAGATTGATATCTTGGATTATCAAAAAACATAGCAATAGGATGCTTATTTTTTTCATCTTTGATTGTGATACCATAGCTTTTTAATTTATATATATCATAACTACTGATTAAAGCTTTCAAAATACAATTTAAATATTCCTCTCTAATACCATCTTTCGTATTTTGTTGGAGAATATCTTCCAATATACTCATATCAAGATTTCCGACATTTTTCTTTTTCACATCATCTTCCAGCATATTTAAAAGAATATCTTTTTGTTCTCCCTGATAATATTCCTGAATATCACCTTTATTTAAAAGACCATATTGATTTTGTAGACTCATTTGTTCTTCTAACATTTCATTTTGCATTTTCAATAATTCTACTTCATTTTCTAATTGACTGATTAATTCACTATATTTGATTTTTTCATTCTCTAATTTTTCCATTTCCTGATCTAACTGATAAACTGTTTCTTCTTCATAATCTTGTGCATGATTTTTTAATTCTTCCAGATATCTTTTTTGTAAACTATGAAAATCATAACTTGTTCCATACCGTCTTTGTTTTAAATACAGACTCAGATGATGAAGAATACGTTGTTGCAGTTGATCTTGGGATTCTTTTTTAAAGAAGCGATATGCCTTATAATCATGATTCAAATAATAGAGAATCACTCGGCTTTGTTGAGGAATGAGCTGACAATGTTCTTTCATCCATAATGAGACATCATATGATGTTTCATACATAACATGAGCTATTCCTCTTAACTGTCCGGCAAGATAATCAGGATCAACAACCTGTTCATAATTAATATAAACAATAGGTAAATTCTCATAAGTTTCAAGCCATTGCATGACTTGTTGACAATGATCCATATTAATTGCTATAGGACTATCACTGATAGGAATTCTACTCGTTTGAAGCAATTGATGTGTCAATAAATAATCTATATAACGATATCCTTTTTGATATCCCTCATTATGAATACACAAACCACCATCTTTTTCATTATATATGTATTCCATACGATGATACAAATGAATCACAACACTTTGATCTTGAGGATACTGATAGATATCAAAATAATCTTCAATAATTCTTTTTTGTTGTAAATTGAGATTATCATATTGAATATCATAGACTTCAAATAATGATTCTATAAACTGTGGAATTGTCCATTTTTCTTTGAGTTTTAAATAAGTTGAAAATGATTTCATATTGAATCTCCATTCTTTTTTAAAATTGCATTTAAAATATCCAGACGGCGATAAATTTCCTGTGTTGTTTCTAAATCATGAGCTTTATGTTGAATATACTGAAGAAGACAATCATGATAGCTTGCTATTTTGTCCATATGATCCACATATATCAAAGCATCATGATATTGTCCCACCTGCATTAATTTTTGATTTTGTTTTTGAGCCTTTTGTTTATCTTCCATTAACATATGATATATATCTTTCAGTTCATCCACTTCAATTTGTTGACGTTTGATTTCTTTTTTAAATTCTTCCTGATAGTCATAAGCATTTTTCATTGTCATATTTTGTTGATGAAGAATTTGATTTTGATAAAGCTGTTCGTAAGAAGGTATATGATTTTTATATTTTTTAATGATTTCATTTCTCAACAGTTCATTTAATTCATAAATCTGATATAAACTTTGACGTTTTTTATTCAATTGAAATATACGGCTTTCATGATCATCAATTATTTCAATATATCCTTCTTCTTTTTGATTTTTACAATAACAGACATGCGCTAAGCCCAGCATCTTTCTTGCAAGAAGATTTGCATCTATATATGTGGTATGCATGTAAAGAATCGGTAACTGGTGTTCCTGAACTTTCATAGCTTCAATATCTTTAACATGATGTGCTTTATAAGAAAGCGGATAAATATCACTTTTTATATAGGGAGATACTAATATGTTTTTAAACAAAACGGGAATAGATACAGCTGATATATAACGTGAATCATGAGATGTTTCTTTAGAAAAACGTAAATGTATTTTTTCTTCTAACATATCATATATCACTTCTACTATAAAATGTGTATTTTTATCATTATCCTGTGTAGAAAAATAAATCGTAAAATATTTTTCATCAAAAATCTGAAGCTTTAAATGTTTATGATCCACTTCATATTCAAATGGAAAAGTTTTTTCTATATATAATCCTTCCATTTTATTTTTAGAATGTTCCAGCCAATCCCATAAAAAACCTATTAATATATCTTGATTTAAATTTTTTGTTGGAAACACAGCATAATAACAAAGCATTTGCCTCACCTTCCTTTGTTTTAGTATATCATAATTCCTGACAAATAAAGACAATTTTATTGAAATCAACACAGAGATTCTTTTTTATCCCTATTCAAAAAGTTCTATGATATAAGCTATAACTGCTTATCATAGAACTTCTCTATTTTTTTATTACATTCTATTATTTATCATGGAGTACTAACTTATAAAATTCTTCATAGCTGATATTCATTAAGATATGATCTTGGATTTTCTCTATCTGCTTTTCATTGCATTCCTTGACCCATTCAAAATTCATGCCTGGAAATTTCTTCAACAGAATTTGAATAAGACTTTTCATTTCACCTCGTTTTTCTAATTTTTCCATCATATCACACATAATTTTCTTTCCTCCTTTTTCCTGTTTAAAATATCTGACTCTTTCTTTCAAGACTTCATCATACATGTCTTCATGATTTTCACATCTTAAATCATGCATCAGCTTCCCTAGGGGTGTTTCATCTTCCTTGGTGGCACTCATATAAATGATATGTACCTTATCCTCAAATGCTTCTCCATCTTCCCCATACCTCTGGATATGATTTTTCAATCTGTTTGTTTCTAGAACATCCTTTTCACATATGAAAATGACATAAATCTCAGGTAGCTTTTCCCATTTCTCATTGACATATGACAGACTGCTATCCAATATACTGGCATGGAACCTCGCTCTTAAAGGTGAAGCATTCTTTAGACTTCTTTCCATTTCCACATCAATAATATTCCCATTCTCTGTTGAAGCTACTATATCCATAATGACTGTTCTACCATGAAGATTTCTGTATTCATCCTGAATATGCCATTCTGTAATGGAAATATCTTCTTCAAAAATGATATTGAATAATAATTCAATGCAGTGCTGATCATTGAAGATAACTTTCATAAAGATATCATCAATAGGTCTTAATGTTTTCACAAATTCAAGATATTCCTGATTCATTTTGATCATTCCTCCTTTTATTTTTATAGTTTCAATCTCTTGGATATTTAAAGAATGATAATCAGGAACCCTTCACTTATCTATATACGCATTATTTTGACATTTTTCTTTTTTTCAGGATAAAAAAGTAAAAAAACATATCTTTCTAAGACAAATATATCATAATATTTGCTGATAGTAAATATTGTGGTATATGAAACATTATATATAGTTTCTATATATTCAAATGATTTTATTTTTCAAAAAAGTCAATGAACAACAGTTCATTGACAATGACACATATTATAATCTTTTTTCCATATGAATGTGAGGACAAAATTCATCTAAATATTCCTCTCCATATGCTTGAAAACCGTTTTTTTCATAGAATCCCATAGCACTTACCTGAGCTGAAAGTTTTGCTTTTGGATAACCAAGTTCTCTGGCTTTCTTTTCTAGTTCATGTAAGATATAACTTCCTAAATGTTTATGTCGTTTTTCTGGAATCACTGCGATTCTCCCAAAAACAATATCTCCCTTTTCATCAAACATACGGGCACATCCTACAGGTGTACGATAATCATAAATAACCAGATGCCAACTATGTTCATCTTGTTCATCAAATTCATTTTGAAATCCCTGTTCTTCAACAAAGACTTTTTGTCTAATCATTTTTGCTTCTTCAGGAAGCTTATTAAAAAATTGATAGTTCATCTTTAATCTCCTTTGGGAAAAATACTTTTTGATCTGATTTAAAACGTTTTGAATTTAAGATAGCTGAAACAATCTCAGATTTCATTGGTAATGGTGATAGACAACCTTCACTATCTAAAATTTCAATTTCACTTAATTCTCCACTTTCACCATAATGCAAATATGGAATTTGTTTTTGATTATCACTGACAATATAATAATCCGGATGATATCCTTTGGCTTGGGCAATAGCTTTGATAGACATGAGATCTTTTTGACTTTTCAATTGTTGATATTTAAATAAATGACGATTTAAAAATCTTGATGACAGATCACTTAAAATGAAATCTTTTTCACGTGTAAATTCTTTAAAATAATATAAAATAACAGCTTCATCTAAATCAACAAAATCACTGACCTGAAAACGGTGTTCCAACATGGGAATTAAATAATGTAAATGGGTCTGGAAAACGTAACCATCGTAGTATAAATCTTTGACTCTTTGAAAAATGCTTTGTAGAAGATGTTCATAACTACGAGCTGTCGGATGATAATACACCTGCCAGTACATATGGTATCTTGCCAAAATATAATTTTCAATAGCTTGAACTCCAGATTCTTTATACACAATTTTCCCATCACGAATACGCATTGTACGCAAAATACGTGACATATCAAAATGTCCATAAGTCGTTCCACTCATATAAGAATCCCTTAATAAATAATCCATACGATCAGCATCTAACTGACTGGATACCATTTGAATTAAAATGCGATTAGGATGTGTATGTTGAATAATACTTGCGACATCTTGTGGTAGTTGTTTATATAACGATACGAGAATATCGTGAACTTCACTTTTTTCTAAAATCATTCTGACTGTCATATCTTCATGATTTTCTTCAAAAACACCTTCAAAAGAATGAGAAAATGGACCATGTCCGATATCATGCAGTAATCCCGCACACATCACACAAAGCTTATCATAATCACTTAAAGCATTTGTTAAACACTCTGTTTCTAACATGCGTCTTACAACCTGATACACACCTAAAGAATGGACAAATCTTGAATGTTCTGCACTTTGAAAAACCTGATAAGTTCCTCCTAATTGTTTGATTCTTCGAAGCCTTTGCATTTCCTTAGAATTAATCAAACGCCAGATAATCAAATGATCAACATGAATATAATCATGAATGGCATCACGTATGACTCTTTTTTCATTAAGTTCAATTGATTGTAGTCTAAAATTCTCCTTAAAATTCATAGCCTCACCTTCTTATATATATTGTATCAAATTTTGATTCATAAAGTCCATAATCTTAAATGTTGAATATTGTTTTTGTATTCTATCAGGTATATAATGAGACATATAAGGAGGAATGAAAAAATGTTAGATCAAAAAGTTGCTGATTTATTAAATGAACAAATTAATAAAGAAATGTATTCTGCTTATTTATATTTAGATTTTGCTAATTTTTATACGCATAAGGGTTTAAATGGTTATGCCAACTGGTATAATATTCAAGCTAAAGAAGAAATGGATCATGCTATGGGTATTCTTCAATATTTACAGGATAATGATTATGCTGTAACATTATCTGCTATTGATAAACCTGATAAAGAATTAAATCATCTTGATGATCCATTAAAATATGGGTTAGAACACGAACAATATGTCACAAGTTTAATCCATACAATCTATGATGCTGCATATGAAGTGAGAGATTACCGTACAATGAAATTTTTAGACTGGTATGTCTCTGAACAAGGTGAAGAAGAAAAAAATGCAACTGACTTATTAACACAATTTGAATTGTTTGGTCATGATCCTAAATCACTTTATTCATTAAATAATGAATTGGCTCAAAGAACATATACACAGGCAGCAATCTTAAATGCTGACTAAAGACCTCAAAAAGGTCTTTTTTTTCATGCACAGTTTGTTTATAATGAAAACAAGGAGGAGAGTTATGTATACAAAAATTAATGAAGCTTATGAATATATCCATTCACGCTATAATGGGAAAATTGATATTGCGATTATTTTAGGATCTGGTTTAGGTCCATTGGCAGATGAAATTGAAAATCCAATCATTATTGATTATCAGGATATTCCTCATTTTCCAGTTTCTACTATTCCTGGACATGAAGGAAAACTTTATATTGGTACCATTGCTGGAAAAACAGTCTGTGCCATGAAAGGACGCTTTCACTATTATGAAGGGCATGATATGGATGTTGTGACATTACCTATTCGTGTATTTGCGAAACTAGGCATTCCTTATTTATTTGTTACAAATGCTTGTGGTGGAATTAGAGAAGATTTAAATCCTGGACAAATCACTTTAATTTCAGATCATATTGGATTTATGGCACCTAGTCCATTACGTGGCCCTAACTTAGATGAATTTGGTCCACGCTTTAAAGATATGACAGAAGTCTATTCAAAACATTTACAGGAAATTGCAAAAAAAGCAGCCCAAAAAACAAATGTTTCTCTTAAAGAAGGTGTTTATTGTTTCTTTAAAGGTCCAATGTTTGAAACACCTGCTGAAATTCGTGCTTTAAAAGCAATTGGTGCAGACATGGTTGGAATGTCTACAGTTCCTGAAGCGATTGTCGCTAGACATTCTGGTATGACAACTTTAGGTATTTCACTTGTGACAAATAAAGCTGCTGGTTTAGGAAATAGTGAATTAAATCATCAGGAAGTCATGGAAGCTGCCAATCAGGCTGAAATCAATCTTGTGAAACTTGTCAAACAAACTATTCAAGATATGTAAAAGAAAACGATGAGAATCAAAATCTCATCGTTTTTCATTTTGACTAAAGACTGGATAAAAAGCCTGATAAGTCTTACTTAATCCGACATTTAGTGGAGTATAAGATAAACCTAATTCTTGAACAATCTTTTGTCCATTATAAGATTCCATTTCTTCTTGAAAAATAGGGTATGGCAATGGATATTGTTGTTCAATGGCTTCAACTAAAGAATGTTCTTCTATACTGACATCAGACTGACAAGTTTTAAGAATTTCATTCATAATAGAATAAGTCACTTGTTCATCATTAATAACATTATAAATAGTATTATAAGCTTTCTTTTCAACAACTTTTTCAATCGCACTGACAACATCTTTCACATAGACAAGCTGAAAAGTACACTGAGCATCCTGGATTGAAAATAGAGGCCATCCTTTCACTGCTCTTTCAATCAATACAGATTCTCTAGGTGCATAATTGAATGGACCATAAATATTGCCTGGTCTTAAAATGGTATAAGGAATATGATGTTCTTTTGATAATGACTGTAATTCTTGTTCTAATTGAACTTTTCCTAAAATATAAGCCCCTGTTTCTCCTTCAAACTGACGTGTTTCAAGGGGGTGCTGTTCATCTTTGTCAAGACCTGTTTGACGCTGATACACATCAACAGTGCTGATCAATATATAATGACGAATCTGTCCAGGAAAAGACTGAATCACTGTTTGAATATCTCCTTTTTGATAAGCACACAAATCAATAACTGCATCATAATCTTCTTTTGGTAATTTTTGCCAGGCATCCAAATCATGACGATCCAAAATATATTCCAAGACACCATAATCTTTCATAGAATAATGTCCTCTATTAACCAATGTCATATCCCATGACTTTGATAAAGACATGGTTAAAACACGTCCTAAAAAATAACTACCACCAATAACTAATACTTTCACAAATATCCCACCTTTGTCTTCATTATATAGAAAAACCATCATAGGCACAACATATATGCCTATAATGGTAAATCACGTTTTTTAAAAAGACATTGTCCAATCCCAAACAACAACAAAGCACTCACAAAAAGTATAAATACATAAACAAATGCCTGATATTCTCCACTCGATAAACTTTGAGGATCAAATAAAGTTAAGGGTGTCAAATAATTAAGAATTTCAAATTGTTGACTGACATCAGATAACATTTGAATTAAAATAAACACAATACCTAATCCAGCACCAAAGCCAATAGATAACTTAGCTTCATTAAACAAAGCACAAGATAGATAACATAAACTTCCCAATAAACAATGGATACCTAACAATCCTATATTGACAGACAAAAAGGAAATCATATCTATACTCGCATCTTTAACCATCAACCAGGCATAAATAGAAATAAATCCAAAAGCATATATCACAACAATGACCAATGCTGTTAATAAAACCATCAGCTGTGTCATCATGAACTGTTGGCGACTTAAAGGTGTTGCCAATAAATAAGCCATAGATCCATGATCTACATATTTGCCAATCAAACGATAACATAAGATCACACTTAATAAAAAAGGAAAAACAATAAGTATAAATCCATATAGATAATTTGTAATAAAATCTAAAAGTGTTGTCGCTATGTTCATCATACCAAATGCCGCAAAAATTTGTGGCATAGATTTTGCTAATATTTCCAGACTACTATTCATATCCGGATCATACATAGCGATAATAATGCTTGAATACATAGTTATCACAACAAGAAAAAGCAAAAGAATTTTATAGTTTGATTTTAATTCTTTTTGATATAAAGTCCAGGACATCTACCATCACTCCCCATAATATTGTAAAAAGATTTCTTCTAATGATTGTGAGCGAATATTCAGATCATTCACCTTATAATGAGATAAATCTTTAATAAAATCATCAATATGTCCTTGAAGCATTAAAGATACATAATATTCATTTTGCCTGGCATCAGGATATTTTTGCATAAATAAGTTTGCTTCCTGTAATGAACTGAATTGAATTTCATAATGTTTATAACGATTATGTTTGAGTTTTTCCATATCTTCAATAGCTACAATTTGACCAGCTTTAATAATAACCACACGATCACAAATATTTTCAATCTCTTCAAAAATATGTGAAGACATAAGAATTGTCTTTCCCTGTTGTTTGAATTGTTTCATCAATTCTACAAACTTTAATTGCATTAATGGATCAAGTCCACTTGTAGGTTCATCTAAAATCAAGATTGGTGGATTTTGCATAAATGCTATGACTAAACCTATCTTCTGTTTCATTCCTTTAGACATGCGTTTGATTGGAGCTTTTGCATCCAATTCTAAAAACTGCATCAATTCATAGGCATAACTCAAATCTTGCATTCCCTTCAGTTTAGCAATCAATTGAATAAAATCTATTCCTGTCATATCATCAATAAATGACATTTCACCCGGTAGATAGCCTACCATTTTTTGAATCTGAGCAGCATCCTGAAAACAATCTAAACCATGAATTTGAACAACGCCACTATCTGGTTTCATAAATCCCATCAAATGTCGAATCGTTGTTGTCTTCCCACTACCATTAGGTCCTAAAAATCCCAATGTTTCTCCTTGTTTGATTTGAAAACTCATATTAAAAATACCACGTTGACACCCATAATCCTTTGTCACATGATCAATTGTTATGATATTCATTCCATTCCCCTCCCTATTTCTATTTTACTCTCTTGTCAATCTTTCACAATAAAAATATGATGTTCACTTTTTAATACTTAATAAAATAAAAAAGATAATCATTTTCCATCATTCAACGATTATCTTTCTCACAATAGTATCAACTCATAGAAAGCCATAAATATTTATTTTACATTTTCACTTATGAGTGAATCAAGCGATAAAATTCTTCATAGCTGATATTCATTAAGATATGATCTTGGATTTTCTCTATCTGCTTTTCATTGCATTCCTTGACCCATTCAAAGTTCATGCCTGGAAATTTCTTCAACAGAATTTGAATAAGGCTTTTCATTTCTCCTCTTTTTTCTCCTCGTTTTTCCAATTTTTCCATCATATCACACATAATTTTCTTTCCTCCTTCTTCCTGTTTAAAATATCTGACTCTTTCTTTCAAGACTTCATCATACATGTCTTCATGATTTTCACATCTTAAATCATGCATCAGCTTCCCTAAAGGTGTTTCATCTTCCTTGGTGGCATTCATATAAATGATATGTACCTTATCCTCAAATGATTCTCCATCTTCCCCATACCTCTGGATATGATTTTTCAATCTGTTTGTTTCTAGAACATCTTTTTCACATGTGAAAATAATATAAATCTCAGGCAACTTTTCCCACTTCTCATTGACATATGACAGACTGCTATCCAATATACTGGCATGGAACCTCGCCCTTAAGGGTGAAGCGTTCTTTAGACTTCTTTCCATTTCCACATTAATAATATTCCCATTCTCTGTTGAAGCTACTATATCCATGATGACTGTTCTACCATGAAGATTTCTGTATTCATCCTGAATATGCCATTTTGTAATGGAAATATCTTCTTCAAAAATGATATTGAATAATAATTCAATGCAGTGCTGATCATTGAAGATAACTTTCATAAAGATATCATCAATAGGTCTTAATGTTTTCACAAATTCAAGATATTCCTGATTCATTTTGATCATTCCTCCTTTTATTTTT
>NZ_CAXSKY010000020.1:0-50603 GCF_964238065.1 Clostridium sp. AUH-JLR23 | reverse complement strand
TATTGACGTGTTTACTGTTCAGTTTTCAATGTCCCTGTGCCCTCTCGTCGAGTGCTCATCTATAATACCATCTATCCCTTGCCTTTGCAAGTCTTTTTTTTACTTTTTTTCTTTTTTTTGTTTTTTGATGGTTTAATCATTACTTTTTTCTTAGAAAATAAACGTCTTTTCCTTTAAAACATTCAATTTTCTTATTTATAGTATAAATTTACTTACAAATTTCCTGACTATCTAAAATAATTGTTACTGGTCCATCATTAATAAGCGAAACTTTCATATCAGCCCCAAATACACCTGTCTGCAACTCAATCCCATGTTCTTTAATCTTTTCATTAAAGTAATCATACAATGGTATAGCATATTCAGGTTTTGCAGCATGAATAAAACTAGGTCTTCTTCCCTTTTTACAATCCGCATACAATGTAAACTGAGAAATAGATAAAATACTCCCATGAACATCTTGCAAAGATAGATTCATTTTCCCATTTTCATCTTCAAAAACGCGTAAGCCAATCATCTTATCAACAATCTTATCGACAATTTCTTTTGTATCATCTTGACAAAAACCTACCAAAACCATAAATCCTTTTTGTATTTGTCCATATACACTCCCATCAATTGTAACACTGCTTTCTTTAACTCTTTGAACGACAACTTTCATTATATCCTCCATTTTCCTGTATCTCCATTAATGAGATACAAACCCTATAATCAAAACCTAATTTTGCATTAATTCAAATCAATTGAGTACATTTCTCTATAAAATATTTTTAGTATCAATATTCACAACAAATTTCATTTTCGCATTTTTCACCTATCCTTATACCTTGAAAAATGCTATAATCATTATATCAAAATCATAGAAAAAGGAAAGATTTTATGGCAACAACTTTAGCACATCGTATGCGTCCAACATCTTTAAAAGATGTTCTTGGTCAAAAACATATAGTCGGAGAAAATGCTTTATTTTCTCAATTTGTTAAAAAGAAACATCCTATGTCGACTATTCTTTATGGTCCACCTGGATGCGGAAAGACAACAATTGCATCAGCTCTAGCTAACGATTTAAATATTCCATATCGCCTTTTTAATGCTTCCACTGGAAACAAAAAAGAAATGGATATAATCATTGAAGAAGCAAAACTTTCCGGTGAACTCTTTGTCATTATTGATGAAGTTCATCGTCTTAATAAAGATAAACAAGATCACCTTTTACCCCATATTGAAAATGGATTACTTATTATTGCTGGATGTACAACAGCAAATCCATATCATTCTATCAATCCTGCCATTCGTTCGCGTTGTCAGATAGTAGAAGTTAAACCTTTAAGTCAAGACGATATTATTCTTGGATTAAACCGTGCTTTAACTGCAGAAAATGGTTTGAATAATGCATATCAAGTTGAAGATGGTGTCTTATCATATATTGCTCAATTAAGTAGTGGTGATATTCGTTATGCTTATAACTGCTTAGAAATCAGCACCATTCTTTCTGAGGATTCACTTATTACTTTAGATACTGTTCAAAAATCTTTATTTAAGGCTAATGCTCAATTTGATAAAGATGAAGATCAATATTATGATACATTAAGTGGTTTACAAAAATCTATACGTGGTAGTGACCCTAATGGTGCAATGTACTATCTAGGAAAATTAATAGAAGCTGGTGACATAGAATCTTTAGAAAGAAGAGTTATTACAACAGCATATGAGGATATAGGTTTAGCTAATCCAAATGCCTGCATGCGTACCGTCATCGCTTTTCAGGCAGCTAAAGTTATTGGCTTCCCTGAAGCACGCATTCCTATCGCAAGCGCTATTATTGATTTATGCCTATCACCAAAATCGAAGTCATCTGAAGCGGCTATTGATGCTGCTTTAGCATCTTTAGCTAAACATCCTTATCCAGCACCAAACTATTTACGATTAACACCTGTAGGACTTGAAGAAGATGAAAAATATAACTATAATCGTCCCGAACTTTGGGAATATATTCAATATCTTCCTGATCCAATCAAAAAAGAACAATTTTATATTCCATGGATGACAAGTTCTTATGAAAAAGCACTTGCTGAAAACTATCGTCGTATACTTAAACATGGACGTACCAATCAAATAAAAGAACTAAATAAAAAACAAAAATAATATAAAAAAAGTCTATTTTTAAAATACTACAATATAAGAATAGACTTTTTAATATTTTTATAACTCCCATAGATGTCGTGGATAAACGCCATCTATTTTCATTTTTGCAATAGCATTTTTGACAATAGCTTTATCAGCCTGGTAAGTCATTCCATACCATTGACAAGGTGTTTTTAAAACTTTAAGCTTGACTATTTTATCTTCCAACAAATCATTTACAACTTCAGGTAAAAAATATTCACATTGAAGAGGATTTGAATTTAAATTCTGTTTTAAAAAACATGACATTCTTTCAACAATTTCTCTTATAATGTCCTGATGAAAACCCCACAGGTTCATAGACACAATTGTTCCATTTTTTAAAGAGTGCCATGACCCATCTTCATGATATAAAATTTCATTTCCATCCGATCTGATTTGTGTACGTTCTGTAATATGATTAACGAATCCATATTCATTAACTTCACAAATCCCTCTAGCTACACTTCCGTTTTCAGATAAAGTTTTTTCAATACAATATCCAACCATCGCTATTTCTTTGGTTGAATATTGACAATATTGAGATAAATAATCATAAATCATCCCAAATGACTCTACTCCATAATAATCATCTGCATTAATAACTGCAAAAGGGCCTTCAATAAAATGTCGACAACAATATACTGCATGTGCTGTTCCCCATGGCTTCACTCTATTTTCAGGAACGCAATATGAAATTGGAATATCAGCAAGATCCTGATAAACGTAATAAACATTCATTATTTTTTCTATACGATATCCTATTGCCTCTTTAAAAACCTGTTCATTTTCCTTTCTAATAACGAATATTACAGTTTCAAATCCAGCTCTTTTTGCATCAAAAAGTGAATAATCTATGATGGTATATCCATCCTGATCAATTGCATCAATTTGTTTCAAACCACCATAACGGCTCCCCATTCCTGCAGCCATAACAATTAAAATTGGTTTTTTCATATTATTTTCCCTCATCGAATTTAAAAATAATTGTTAGATATTTTCAATAAATACTTCTTTAATTTCTTTAATAACTTCTTGAATCGTATGATCAAAACAATCTAAATCCACATCATACCAGTGAACAGGAAATTGGTTTCTAAACCATGTATATTGCCTTTTGGCATATTGTCGTGAATGTTTTTTGATATTTTCATACACTTCCTCACGACTAATCAATTGATCAAAATAATCAAACCATTCTTTATATCCAATAGCTTTCATACTTTGATTTTCCCTTGTCAATCCGGTTTGATATAATTGATAAACTTCCTGTTCTAATCCTTGTTGCTTCATAGATTCAACACGTTGATTAATTCTTTCATATAGGCATTCTCTTTCCATAGTCAAGCCAACAAAATAGGCATCATATAAACAAATATGTTGTTGAGCATCAATAATTTCACTTTTTCTTTGACCAGTCTGCTCATATATTTCAATAGCACGTAAAACACGTTGACGATTATGTGGATGAAGCTCCAAAGCACTCTTAGGATCTATTGATTTTAAATATTCATAGAGTTCTTCGTGACTATAATGATCATATTTTTTTCTAAAGAATTCATGATGGTCTTCTGTATCATTAAAAGTATAATCATATAAGGCCGCTTTAATATAAAGACCAGTCCCCCCAACAATAATAGGCATTTTTCCTCTTTGGACAATTTCATCAATCGTTTTTCTAACCTGAGTTTGAAAATCTTTCACACTATAATAAGCATCCGGCTCTAACATATCAATACAATGATGAACAATTCCCTGCATTTCTTCATGAGTCACTTTAGCCGTACCAATATCCATTCCTTTATAGATTTGCATGGAATCTCCACTAATCACTTCACCATTGAAATATTTTGCTAAAGCAACTCCCATTCTTGTTTTTCCTACACCTGTTGGTCCTACAACAACAATCACTTTATTCATTGATTTTACCAATTCCCAGTAAACTATATAAAATAGAGATGATAACCGATATAATAATTGTGAGACCAAAAGAAGGAATATAAAAATCTGGAGCCAAAATCATTTCAGCTATTTCTAATACAAAACCATTAATAATCAACTGAAACAATCCTAAAGTTAATAATGTGATAGGAAAAGCTATAAAAGTTAATAGAGGTTTAATAAACGTATTTAACAAAGCTAAAACAATAGCAATCAAACAAGCAACACCAAAGTTTTTCACATACACTTCTGGAAATAGATATGTTGTAAGCATAATAACAGCACCACCTAAAAGAAATTCTAAGACTAAACGAAAAATACTTTTACGCATTAAACCACCCTCTTAAATAATTTTTCTAATTCATAACTACTGTAAAAAATAATTGTTGGTCTACCATGTGGACAAACATATGGATTATCACATCGCATAAGATTATCAAAAATAGTCTGCATATCCGCTTGTGATAAATACGTATTTGCTTTTAATGATGCTTTGCAGCTAAGTGTTGCAATCGCATGATCTTGCAAGGCAACAACATCTAAATGATTTTTATGCAAAACTTCTTGAATCATTTCATCTACAAATACATTCTCATCAATTTTTTTCATCCACAGTGGTAAACTTCTTACAATATAACCATGTTGCCCAAATACTTCTAAATGAATACCTACTTTTTCTAGCATCTCTTTTCTTTCTTCTAAAATAAGAAATTCACTCATTGGATATTCAAATTGTAATGGAACAATCAATGGTTGCATTGTCAAATCAAGATTGGCAAATTTATCTTTATAATATTCATAATTAATTCTTTCCTGAGCAGCATGCTGATCAACCAGATACATTCCTTTTTCATTTTCACCAATCAAATAAGTTCCATGAATCTGTACTTTCGCATATATTTTTTCCTTTATAGGTTTTATTTTTTCTTCCTTCATCATAGGTTGTGGATTTTCAGGTATGATAACATCCTGTTGCACCTCTTGACTTTGATATGCCAAAACAGGTTCTTCAACACTATGATTGTCTTTTGAAACAGTTGACTGAGTCCATAAAGGTGTTTCTTGAATTGGCGGTTCTTCTGAAATTGGCAATGTCATTTGATCTAATTGTGGTTTGAAAGTTTCTCGTTCTGTTTGCTTATTTTTAGCTTCATATGTTAAATCGACCTGTCTCAATGTTTCACTGACACCATTATAAATTAAATCTCTTAATTCATATTCTTTAGAAAAACGAACTTCTAATTTAGACGGATGAACATTGACATCAACCAAATAAGGATCAACTTCAATATTGACAACAGCAATAGGGTAACGATTATCAGCCAAATAAGAACGATAGGCATTATTAATAGCATCTATACTCATGATATTTTTAACATAGCGATGATTAACCAAAGTAATAATATTAGCTTTAGATGCACGTGATGTATCTATTTTACTGATATATCCATCTATTTGAAATTCATCAGTCTGCAGATGCAATGGCAACATATTTTTAGCTGTTGCAATTCCATACATATTAGCAATGACCTCTAAGAGCTGTCCTTTTCCATTCGTTTGAAAAATAGCCTTATCATTATGATAAAGATGAAAAGCTATTTTAGGATAAGCCAATGCCATACGTTCTACATATTGATGAATAGCCGCAAATTCACTATTAACAGATTTTAAATATTTTAATCTGGCAGGAACATTTTGAAAGAGTTTCGTAACAGTGATTTGTGTCCCTTTAGGCAAGTCGCAAACTTCCTCTTGCTGATACTTACCAAATTCATAAACAATAGATGTTCCCTGCAAGCCCGTTGAAGTTCTTAAATCAAAGCGACTGACTGAGGCGATAGAAGGAATAGCTTCTCCTCTAAAACCTAATGTCATAATATTGAATAAATCTCGATCATCCTTAATTTTACTTGTCGCATGCCTAGAAAAACACAAACGTGCATCCACTGCTTCCATGCCTTCTCCGTTATCACAAACTTTTATTTTTTGCATACCACCATCTTCAATGAATATATCAATTTTTGAAGCACCGGCATCAATACTATTTTCAACCAGTTCTTTGACGACACTTGATGGTCTTTCTACAACTTCCCCAGCCGCAATTTTATTAGAAAGAATATCATCTAATTGTCTGATTTTCCCCATTTTCTCACCTCACTATAATAATTTTTTTAATTCAATTAATGTACTTAAAGCATCTAATGGAGATAATGACATTGGATCAATACGTTCTAAAGCTTTTTCCACTGCACTTTCTTTTGTAATCATTTGAGGTTCTTGTTTTTCACTAATAACTTTTTCAATATTATTATTTTCTAAAGATTCTAAAATCACTTGAGAGCGTTGGATAACTTCTTCTGGTAACTTCGCTAATTGAGCAACATTAATACCATAAGAGCGATGACTTTTCCCTGGTTTAATCTTATAAAGGAAAACAATATGATCATCTTCTATTGAAGCACTGGCATGTACATTTTGAATATGGAAAGATGCATCCATCATTGTCAGTTCATGATAATGTGTTGAAAACAGAGTTATACACTGTATAGATGTTGCAATGTATTCAATAATGGATTGGGCAATGGCCATACCATCAAAAGTTGCTGTCCCACGACCAATTTCATCAAAAATAATTAATGAATCTTTGGTTGCATAACGTAAAGCATTATTTGCTTCAAGCATTTCTACCATGAAAGTTGATTGTCCAGAAATCAAATCATCACTAGCACCAATACGGGTAAAAATTTGATCAAAGATAGGCATATTCGCTTCATCTGCTGGAACAAAAGAACCAATTTGTGCCATAATCACACTTAATGCAATTTGTCGCATATACGTAGATTTACCACCCATATTAGGTCCTGTAATCAATAGAATAGATTGATCTTCAGGAATATGAATATCATTAGGTACATAATTTTGTCGAGAGATAACTTGTTCTATCACTGCATGTCTGCCATTGACAATATTTAAAGTATGATTTTGATTAAAAGTCGGTCTGACATATCCATATGCACTTGCTTTTGAGGCCAAGGATTGATAGACATCAATTTGTGCAATTACTGCGGCAACATCTTGAATCAAATGGACATCTTTTTTAATATATTCTCGCATTTGTACAAAAATTTCATATTCTAGCGCAACAATTTTATCATTAGCACTTAAAATCTTAGCTTCCATTTCTTTAAGCTCTGGTGTCACAAAACGTTCAGCATTAGAAATACTTTGTTTACGTGTATATTCAAACTCATCTTTAATCATTGGTAAATAACTTTTTGTGACTTCAATATAATAACCAAAAACACGATTATAACCTATTTTTAAGCCTTTGATGCCTGTTTTTTCTCTTTCTTTAGCTTCAAATTCACTTAACCATTGTTTTCCATTTTCACGAATATATCTCAATTCATCTAATTCCTGATTATAACCTGAGCGAATCAATCCACCTTCTTTTAATGTCAATGGAGGATTATCAATAATGGCCTCATCGATGGTCTGGGTTAAATGTGATAAATCTATGAGTTGATTCGCCAATTCATGCGTATAAGGATGATCTAATGATAAAAGCTGATGCTTCAATTCTGGGATCACCTTTAAAGAAGAAGCAATCCATTTTAAATCTCTGGCGTTAACATTTCCAAAAGCAATACGTCCAGCTAATTTTTCCAAATCATATACATCATTAATAATATCTTTAATAGTTTCACGTTCAATGAAATTATCAATTAATATTTCAATGATATCCATACGTTTTTCAATTTTTTCCTGATTAACCAATGGTCTTTCAATCCACTGTCTTAATAAACGACCACCCATTGCTGATTTTGTATCATCTAATAACCATTGCAAAGTCCCATAACTTTCATTATTTAAATTCTTTATTAATTCTAATGACTTCTTTGTATAAGAATCCATATAAATATAATCTTCAGTTTTTACTTCCTGAATTTTTTGTATATGTTCTAACTCTCTTTTTTGAGTATCCAACATATAATTTAATAATAAAGAACATATTTTGGTTTGTTTTAGATCAGTTATTGAATCAAAGATTTTTTTATAGTTTTCATTAAATTTATCATTATCAAAATGTGAAATAAATAAACCCTCCATTGTCCAATCATCTTGAACAACAATTTCTTTCAACCCTAAAGAATCAATATAGTTTTTAAGAACATGTTCCTTTTTATCAATATTGACAACATAGAATTCACCTGTTGAAATATCGCAATAAGCCAAAGTATAGTTAAAATCAAAAATACCTAAAGCCCCAATATAATTATTTCTTTTTTCATTTAAAGACGTATCCATAATCGTTCCAGGAGTAATAATTTGAACAACGCCACGTTTGACAATACCTTTTTTTCCAGGTTCAGATAATTGTTCTACAATTGCTACTTTATGTCCTAAATCAATAAGTTTTTGAATATAGCCACTGACTGAGTGAAAAGGAACTCCACACATAGGAACTCTTTCTTTAACCCCAGCATTTTTTCCAGTCAAAGCTAAATCCAATGCTTTAGATACAACAATAGCATCATCAAAAAACATTTCATAGAAATCACCTAAACGAAACATCACTATAGCATCTTGATTTTGTTCTTTAATTTCCAAGTATTGCATCATCATTGGTGAATATTTTTGCTTCATAATATTCCTGGTATATTATAATTGACTCATTTATCAGTCATTAAAATATACCTTCTCCTTTCTATCAACTTTATTAATACGTAGTTGATGACGTTTAGGTTTATATGTAAAATTGAAATATGTGTTTGTGGATTTGTATTTTTCCGTGTGGCTTTGACTACTTCAAGGAGGTTTGGACCACTCACTTATTCCTCAATAACGATGAGTTAGATGAGTCTTTGAATTCGCATTTTGAACCAGGTTTTATGGTCTAAGTGTTGTGGGTACCACATCACATGAAATTTATTTGAAAGGATGGTTTTTATGAAATTAGTTGGTATTGATATTGGAGAGCACAAGCATTTCGTCAGCATCGTTGACAAGTTGACTGGTGAAATTATTCTTCAGCCTGTCGCTTTCTCTAATAATGCTCAGGGTTTTGAATTCCTTATCTCTCAGATCGCTCTCTATCCTGTTGATAGCGTTCTTATCGGTATGGAAGATACTGGTCATTATCATTTCGCTTTATTGCGCTTTCTTTTACAGAAGAACTACAACGTCGCTTTGATCAATCCTAAAACTACCGATCTCAATCGTAGAATGGATGGTGGCATCACTAAAAACGATAAACTTGATACTCTTAATATATGCGATATATTAAGCTCAAATAAACTCAAGAAACCTTATCGTTTGACGTCTTCTAAGAAATTTGACCTTTATGAACAGAAGCAGCTGACTAGGTTGCATCATTCCCTCAAGGAACAGATCAATGTTCTTTCCAATCGTCTGCAGAAATGCATAGATCTTGTTTTTCCTGAATATAACTCACTTTTTAAATCCAAGTACGGAAAAGTCTATATGTCTATTCTTAAACAGTTCGGCAGTGCAAAGGCTATTGCACAGGCTGACATCAGAACATTACGCAAATGCTTTGATATTACCGGCAGAGGCAATCGCATTTCTCTGACTGCTGAAAAGCTGAAGGAAAGTGCAAAAACATCTGTTGGCATCTCTTCATTGGCTGATGAGATGCAGATCAAGCATTTGATGGCTCATATCGAACTGCTTAATGATCAGCTCAAAGAAATAGATAAAAAAATAGAAGAGTTTTCCACTGACTTAAACTCTCCTATCATCTCCGTACCAGGAATTTCGCATTTCTCTGGTACATCAATTCTAGCAGAATATGGAGATATTTTCAACTATTCTAAGCCTTCAAAGATAATAAAGGCAGCGGGTGTCGCCCCATTTCACTACGAATCAAGTCAGTACGAAGCCAAGCATAGTGCCATAACCAAGCAGGGATCGGGCTATTTAAGAAAGACGTTATATCAGGTCATTGTGCCAGTCATCAGGTTCAACAAGGTCTTCAAGGATTACTACGACCTTAAACGCTCACAGGGAAAAAGTCATCGCTGTGCGCAGGGACATTGCATCAGGAAGCTGTTGAGAGTTATCTATCATCTGGTAACGACAAATCAGCAGTTTGATGCATCGTTACTGAGATAGAAATAGAATGAAACCGTATTCAAAAAATGTCTATTCCATAGGCTATTTTCGTCATGCCCAAAAACACAAATCATATTCACATTTCAAAGATCTTACATATTGATTAGCTACCATAATCAAATCATTTAACATTTTCAAACTTTTTCATCAAATGACTTGAATTTTATATAGTTAGCTCCTTTATAACTTCCACATTATAGCATATTTTGTAAAATAAAGAAAAGATTCCATACAAAAAAAAGATGCAAAAAGCATCTTCCTATACTAGCCTTTAATAAAATGCGGATTGATTTCAATATCTTCTAAATCATCCCAAATTTCTTCTTCATCTTTCACTTCTACTTTAATACATGTTTCTCCACTAATTTCAATTTGCATTTCTTTTTCAATTTCAATTGTCACTTCTTTTGATGCATGCGTAGCCGATAAACATTTTGGTTTTTCTAAACATCTCCCTTTGACCTGATCACTATTTTCAAATTCACGATCTTCCTTTTTAGTAACCTGCATGTCGTCAATATAAGTGACCTGATGTTTTTCTACAATTGAATCCATTTCATCATGATAACTGTACCAAATGTGAATATCAAAAGTACCAACAATTTTAGGAATCTTATTTTTAATAGCGGCTTCATAGTGATGATTAGTAATCCAGCACCCCAGTATATCATCAGGTAAATGACTCAAAGTAAAATTGTAAGTATTCCTAGATAATTTTTTGCCTTTAGCCACAATCGCTTTTGTATAGATCTCTCTAATATTATGACTCATAAACCCACCTCTATATACTATATGATAAATCTCCTTAATTACCACAATTTTTTAATATATTCATCAAATATTAACCAGTGAGTTCGTGAATTCCCTTAATCAATAATCATAAACATGATAAAAAAAAGATACTTCAAATGAAGTATCTTATTGATTATGTGATGGTGTTGAATCTTTCAACACAACATCATGTGCTCCACCTTCAACAATACTTGTTGAAGAAACAAGAGTGATTTTGGCTTTTTCCTGTAATTCAGGAATTGTTAAAGCACCACAGTTACACATAGTTGATTTAATTTTGGCAAGTGTTAAACCAACATTATCTTTTAATGGACCTGCATATGGTACATAAGAATCAACACCTTCTTCAAATGAAAGTTTAGCATCTCCACCTAAATCATAACGTTGCCAGTTACGTGCACGAGCGCTACCTTCACCCCAGTATTCTTTCATATACTGTCCATTGATATTGACTTTATTTGTAGGTGATTCATCAAAACGAGAGAAATATCTTCCTAACATGATAAAATCAGATCCCATTGCTAAAGCTAATGTCATATGATAGTCATGAACAATTCCACCATCACTACAGATAGGAACATAAATTCCAGTTTCTTTAAAATATTCATCTCTAGCTTTAGCAACTTCAATAGTTGCAGTTGCTTGCCCTCTACCAATTCCTTTTTGTTCACGTGTAATACAAATAGAACCTCCACCGATTCCAACTTTAACGAAATCAGCACCACATTCAGCTAAAAATCTAAATCCTTCAGCATCAACAACATTTCCAGCACCAACTTTTACACTATCACCATAATGTTCTCTGATCCATTCAATTGTTAATTTTTGCCATTCACTGAATCCTTCACTAGAATCAATACATAATACATCTGCTCCAGCTTCTACTAACGCAGGAACACGTGTTGCATAATCTCTTGTATTGATACCTGCACCAACAACATATCTCTTAGATGCATCTAATAATTCATTAGGATTAGATTTTCTTGATTCATAATCTTTTCTAAATACAAAATATTCTAATTTCTGATTATCATCAATAATTGGTAAAGCATTCAACTTATTATCCCAGATAATATCATTAGCTTCTTTCAATGAAACACCACTTTTAGCAGTAATCAATTTATCAAATGGTGTCATAAACTCAGATACTTTTGTATCTAAAGACATACGTGAAATACGATAATCTCTTCCTGTTACAATTCCAACTAATTTTCCATTTTGTGTTCCATCTTCAGTCACAGCCATAGTTGAATGTCCAGTTTTTTCTTTTAACGCAATAACATCCTTTAAAGTCTGATCAGGAGCAATATTTGAATCACTTGGAACAAATCCAGCTTTATAATTTTTCACTTTTCTAACCATTTCAGCCTGTGCTTCAACAGTTTGTGATCCATAAATAAATGAAACTCCACCTTCTCTTGCTAAAGCAATAGCCATTGTATCATTAGATACAGATTGCATGATTGCTGATACAAGTGGGATATTTAACGATAATGCAGGTTCTTCACCTTTTTTAAATTTAACTAATGGTGTTTTTAAACTGACATTTTTTGGTTGACACTGAGCACTTGAGTATCCTGGTACCAATAAATATTCATTAAAAGTATGTGATGGTTCTTCAAAAAAATATGCCATAATCTCTCTCCTTTTTCTTATATTGTCATTTATTGAAGAAATTATATAGATTTTTCATGATTTCGTCAACTCTTTTTCTTCAATTCCAGATTAATATCATTTTGAATCTGATTTAATAATGCATTCACTTCTTCTTTTAACACTAAATAATTATATACTAACGGATTTTCATCAAACGATTTTTTCTTTTTCTGATAAGCTTGGATTAAACTTTCACAGTCGTTATTCAAATGTTTAGCTTTTACAATAGCCTGCTGCATTTGTTTTAACTCCTTCTCCAAAGCTTTCAACACTTCATCATTTTGTATCTTCTTTTCATATCTTTGATATTCTTTGACAATATCCTGATTTAAAATCCATTGATTCAAAGCTTCAGCCTTTTCTTGAACTTGTTTATTCAACTTCTTCACCTTTCAATGCCCATGTTTTGACTTCTGTGACTCTAACAGGAACTATTTGACCAATATGTTCAGGATTTCCTTTAAAATTAATAAGTTTTTGATGTTTTGTATATCCTGTTAACATTTCATTATCTTTTTTAGATGTTCCTTCTACGAGAACTTCTACAACCTGATTTAGAAATTTTTGATTTTGTTTAAGTGCTTTTTCATTCACCAAATCATTGAGACGATATAGACGTTGTTCTTTTGTATGAATGTCAATATCATCCTCCATCTTCGCTGCTGGTGTTCCCGCACGAGGTGAATAAATAAATGTATATGCTAAATCATATTCACAATATTCATATAATGATAATGTATCTTCAAACTGTTCATCTGTTTCCCCAGGGAATCCTACAATAACATCAGTTGTGATAGTACAATCAGGAATCTTTGATTTAATCTTATCAAATAATTTTAAATAATCCTCTCTTGTATATCTTCTTCCCATACGTTTTAAAACTTCACTATTTCCTGATTGAACAGGTAAGTGAATCGCTGGCATAATGTTATCATATTGAGCAATAACATCAATCATTTCATCACTGAAATCCCATGGATGACTAGTTGTAAAACGTATACGTGGAATGCCAGTTTTAGCTACATCTTCTAACAATGAAGCAAAGTTATAATTATCTTGAAAATCCTTACCATAAGAATTCACATTTTGGCCTAATAATGTAATCTCCTGATATCCCTGCTCTTTTAATTCTAAAACTTCTTGAAGAATTTCTTCTTTTAAACGTGATCTTTCTTTACCACGTGTGTAAGGCACAATACAATATGTACAAAACTTATTACATCCATACATAATATTAACCCAAGCTTTATAAGGATGTGCGCGATGACTTGGTAGATTTTCAATGACATCCCCTTCTTTAGACCAGACTTCCAAAACCATTTCTTTATCTAACATAGCTTGTTTTAATAAAACAGGCAAACGATGGATATTATGTGTTCCAAAAATCAAATCTACTTGTGGATGTTTTTCTAAAATCTTATTAACAACAACTTCTTCTTGAGCCATACATCCACATATTCCAAAAATAATATTAGGATTTGTTCTTTTGACTTTTTTAAGATATCCAATTTTTCCAAAAACCTTTTCTTCAGCATTTTCTCTTATTGCACAAGTATTCAGTAAAACAACCTGTGCATCTTTAATTTCATCAGTTGCACTGTATCCTAAACTTTCTAAAATACCTGCTAGTGTTTCACTATCACGTTCATTAGCTTGGCAACCATATGTCTGAATAAAGTATTTCTGTCCTTTTCCAATACCAACCATATCTGCTGGTATTTCATAAGCATCTTTAATATGATGTATTTCATCTTTTCCTCTATGTTTGGCATCTTTTAAAGATGGACCTTTAAAATATTGACTATAATCTTTCATTTTCTCACCACTTTCTGCTTTATTATACCAAATAAATCAAAATAAGAAAGAAAAAAATAAGGACATTGTCCTTATTTTTCATTAACCAAAGAATCCATCTGGCTGAATTGAGAAATATAAGATTCCACCTTCTGGTGTTTTCTTAAATAAACCTTTGCAATATGAAGCAGCTTCATCAGGGCTTAATTCTGTTTCACATTCAATTTCAGCTTTAATTCCTGTTTTCTTTATAAATTTACATTTAACTTTATCATCTTCATACCCATCAAAGAAATCAATTAATTTTTGAACTTGAGCAGTAGACATTAATAATTTACATTTTGCCATAATATTTCCTCCTTATTATCACATTTCTATTATAACACTTTGCTAAAAAAAATAAAGCCTTTTCATCTCATTTCTACATTTAATCTTAATGATGTAATGACCTGATTATCAATTGTCAAATCATAAAATGATGGGATACAATACAATTCATATCCACTTGGTGCAATGTAGCCACGTGAAATAGCAATAGCCTTCATAGCCTGATTTAAAGCAGCTGCTCCAATCACTTGAATTTGAACCTTTTGGTGTTCTCTTAATAAACTCGTTAATGCTCCAGCAACCTTGCTTGGTTGTGAAGAAGACGATACTCTCATCATTTCCATAAAAATTCCTCCTTGCTTTTAATATATGAGCAAAGAGGAAAAATATACTATAAAGGATGATCTGGATCAATACAAATTCTTTGAATATGCGTACACTCATTATTTTGATTAAATGATAGTAAAGTTGCTCTGAATTGACCCATTCCTTCAGCTACCTGGAAAGGTGTCATAATGCCCATTTTCATGCGTTTAATAATTCCCTCAACATCACATCCAATGGCACTATGATAAGGACCTGTCATTCCTACATCACATTGAAATGCTGTTCCATGAGGCAAAATCTTTTCATCAGCTGTTGTGACATGTGTATGTGTCCCTAGCACTGCCGCAACTTTTCCATCAAGATAATAACCTAAAGCCACCTTTTCACTTGTAGCTTCAGCATGAAAATCAATAATATGTATATCACTTTGATCTTCTTTCAAAATTTCATCAATAGCTTCAAATGGATTTTGTGACTTTCCATCCATAAAAGTAATACCTAATAGATTCGTCACACGAATCTTACGATTTTGAAACATAATCTCACGACTTCCAACACCCGGCAAAGCTTTAGGCTGATTATAAGGCACAATTAAACGATCTGCTTCGTCTATATATTGAAACAGTTCCTTTTTAGCAAATGTATGATTACCCATGGTCATAAATGATATACCTTGAAATAAAAACTCATCATAATGTTTTTTTATTAATCCTTTGCCGTGCGTTGCATTTTCTACATTGGCAATGACAAAATCAATCTGATATTTCTTCTTCAACAATGGTAAATATTGATCAATCATTTCTCTCCCAATTGCTGAAAAAACATCTCCAATAAAAAGAATGTTCATTATCTCTCCTACTTTCTAAAAAAAGATAGGATATCCTATCTTTTATTTGGCAATTTCATTGGCACGAACTTCACGAATAACTGTCACTTTGATATGTCCAGGATAAGTGAGTTCGTTTTCAATTTTATCTCTAATATCTCTTGCAAGCTGATGGCTTGTTAAATCATCAACTTGATCCGGTTTGACGATAACACGAATTTCTCGACCAGCCTGAATAGCAAATACTTTATCAACACCATCAAAACCTTTAGAAATTTCTTCTAGTTTTTCAAGTCTTTGAATATAATTTTCAATTGTTTCGCTACGGCTTCCAGGTCTAGCAGCCGATAAAGTATCAGCAGCTGCTACTAAGATAGAAATAACGCTTGTTGGTTCCACATCTCCATGATGTGATTCAATGGCATTAATAACAGTTGCATTTTCACCATATTTCTTTGCAAACTTCACACCTAACTCAACATGGCTACCTTCCATTTCATGGTCAACAGCTTTTCCAATATCATGCAATAATCCCGCACGTCTAGCAAGCTGTTGGTTGAGACCAAGTTCAGCTGCCATCATTCCAGCAAAATGCGCAACTTCTAATGAGTGCTGTAAAGCATTTTGACCATAACTTGTACGATATTTCAATTTTCCAATCAACATGATAATTTCTTTGTGAACACGTGATAAGCCTAATTCAAAAATAGCATCTTCCCCAGTTTTTTGAATAACTTCATGAAGTTCATTTTTTGTCTTTTGAACCACTTCTTCAATACGACCAGGTTGAATTCTTCCATCTCTAATCAACGTTTCTAATGAAAGACGTGCAATTTCTCTACGAATTGGATCAAAGCAAGAAATAGTAATAGCTTCAGGTGTATCATCAATAATCAATTCTACTCCTGTTGCATTTTCAATTGCTTTAATATTTCTTCCTTCACGTCCAATAATACGACCTTTCATTTCTTCGCTTGGTAAAGCAACAACATTAACAGTTCGTTCAATCGTTTCTTCCTGTGAATAACGATTAATAGCTGCTGCAATAATATCTTTTGCATAAAGCGAAGCTTTAGATTTTGCCTCATCTTCCTGCTCTTTGATATAAGCTGTCACTTCTTTTGACATTTTTTGTTCAACTTGTTTAAATAACTCTTCTTTTGCTTCATTAGCGCTCATTGCTGCAATTTTTTCTAATTCCGTAATTTTTGCATCAATCTGATCTTTCAATTGAGCCTCTAATTTCCCTAGTTCTTCACTTTTCTTTTCTAATTGCACTGCTTTTTCTTCCAAAACATCTTCTCTACCTTGTAAAGCAATATCTCTACGATCAATATTTTGTTCTCTTTGCAATAGTTTATTTTCAAATTTAGTAACTTCTAAGCGTTGTTCCTTGATTTCTTTTTCAGCCTCAAGCTTATATTCATAAGCCTGTGTTTTCGCATCAAGAATCGCTTCCTTAACTATATTATCAGCCTTAGAATTGGCTTCATCCACAATTCTAGAAGCATCATTATGAGCTTTAGATACTCCTAATTTTGTTAAAATAAAATATAAACCAAATCCTAAAGCGACACAAAGAACATAGGTAACAATAGTAAGAGGGGCACCAAATTCTTGCATAATCTTCCTCCTATTTCCTATGACAAATTTCTTGTTGTGCATTACACACATAAAATATTATACCGTATTTTTGTGAAATTGACAATAAAATATCAAAAGATTGCTTTTTGACCACAATAAAAACCAATATAGAAAACTATATTGGTTAAGCTTCTTCATGAGCAAAAATCTGTGCTTTGACTTTTTCTTCAATTTCATTCATAATATCAGGATGTTCAGCTAAGAAAATTTTAACATTTTCTCTACCCTGACCAATTTTTTCACCTTGATAAGCATACCATGCGCCTGATTTATCAATAATATCATGAGCAACTGCCAAATCAATAATTTCACCATCTCTTGCGATACCTTTACCATAAATGATATCCACAGATGTTGTTTTAAATGGAGGTGAAACCTTGTTTTTAACAACTTTAATATTGACTTTATTTCCAACAATCTCACTACCATTTTTGATAGCTTCACTACGTCTGATTTCAATACGCACAGAAGCATAAAACTTCAAGGCACGTCCTCCTGTTGTTGTTTCAGGATTACCATACATAACACCTATTTTTTCTCTTAACTGATTAATAAAAATAATTGTACATGATGTTTTATTCATAAGTCCAGACAAACGACGCATAGCCTTAGACATCATACGCGCCTGTAAACCAACTGAATTATCACCCATTTCACCATCAAGTTCAACTTGTGGAACCAAAGCCGCTACTGAGTCAACAACAACCAAGTCAATCGCATTACTCTTTACTAAAGTTTCCGCAATAGCTAACCCCTGTTCTCCACTATCAGGCTGTGATAAAATCAGTTCATCAACATTCACTCCTAAATTTCTCGCATAAATAGGATCAATAGCATGCTCTGCATCAATAAAAGCAGCTCTTCCTCCCTGTTTTTGAACTTCTGCTATCGCATGAAGTGTTAATGTTGTTTTCCCACTTGATTCAGGACCATAAATTTCAATAATACGTCCTTTGGGATAACCACCAATACCAAGTGCAGCATCCAGTGTTAACGAACCGGTAGGAATCACATCAATATCAACTGCCACACGATCGCCTAATTTCATAATTGACCCTTTACCAAACTGCTTTTCAATTAAATGAATGGCATCTGTTAATGCTTTTTCTTTTTTATCATCAACTGATTCTGTTTTTTTCACTTTCTTTTCTGCCATAAAATATTCCTCCTACTATTTATATACAACACTTTTTTATGAAATTACTTCAAAATTTCTAAAATTTTTTCAATTCCTATCAAAATAGCCTGTTTTTGAATATCATCACGGCTGCCAGAAAGACGATAACAAAAAGTATATATATTTTCACCATAGGCAATACCAATATAAATCAAACCAACTGGTTTTCCTTCCATTGCTGATGGACCTGCATTTCCAGTAAAAGAAATGCATACATCACTATCAAACATTTTTTGTCCTTGAATGGCCATCAGTCCTGCGACTTCTTTAGAAACAACGCCAAACTGATCAATAATTTTTTCATCAATATGCAAAACATCTCTTTTAATACGTGTCTGATAGCTCACTAATGTTCCTCGATAAACAGCCGAAATGCCACTAATACTACCAATTGTTTTGGCAAAACCACCTACTGTAAAACTCTCTACACTGCTTATCGAAATATTTCTTTGTATTAATAATTGAGCTAATTCTTCCATTTTACATACTCTCCATGATATATTGTCTATTTTTCATAAAATAGTCTACTCCACTCACAAAAGAAATCAATGTTGCAAGCCAAATCATGATCTGATCCATTGGAATATGCAAACCAGCAAAAACAATATTATTCAATAACAGCAAACAAATAGCAATCATTTGTGTCATTGTTTTTGCTTTTCCTAGATAACTTGCCGCTAAAACAACATTCTTTTGGCTGGCAACCAAACGAATAGCATCAACAATAATATCTCTTGAAATCATAATGATAGGAATAATGATATGAATATCATGTGTTGAAGCTAACAATAACAAAGTCGTATTGACAATCAATTTATCAGCAATTGGATCAATAAACTTTCCAAAAGTCGTAATCAAATGCTGTTTTCGTGCAATATAACCATCTAAATAATCCGTCAATGCTGATAAAGCAAAAACCAAAAACAAGATAATATCCAATAAAGATAATGATGTTGATAAAACATCAAAAACAGGTATCTCAATACCTAATGATTGATATGGTATCAAATAAACAATAATAAATAATGGGACACTCAATAAACGAATTGTTGTTAATTTATTAGGTAAATTCATATTATTCCTTCTCTAATGTTAAAATGAAATTGACTGGTCTATCTTGATTAGTATTGATATCTTCATCAGTTAATGGAATTTCCTGATTATTAATATAATAACGATGTCCTCTATTATTACCATTACGTAAATCTAAACTTTCAAAATCACTTACATTAAATGTCAATTCTACTGTTTCAGTTTCACCATCTTCATTTTCATGATAAATTTTTGATACAAACTGATCATATATCTCATCATTGACTCTCATTTGTGCCCAACAAGGTGCATTATATTCAACTTTCAATGTAAATGTTTGGGCATCTGCAGGCAATTTGAAATTATAATCTAAAAAATCATTTCTAGTAAATTCTACAGTTCCTTGTGTTGTTTGTGATTGATTACCATTATTTCCAGAATTTGACGGCTGATTATCTGGAGGTGTTGTTTCCACATTTCCTTCTACTGTCAATTGATTATCAGGTTTTGCTGGATCATCACTTTGAGTACGTGTTGCATAAAATCCAAACCAAATAACGACAATCACCAGACACACTAAAACCAAAATAATAGCCGCACGAATAATCGTTACATGCGATTTATCTTCATATACAGAAGGTTTTCTAGTTAATTGAGGTGCTTTAAAAGAGAATTTTTTCCCTTTATTCACAATTTCTTCATTATGATCTTCCTGTATTTCTTTTTCCTTTAATTCTTCCAACTCAATTTCACGAGTTAATTCTATATATTGCTCTGTTAACTGTTCTCCATCCATCTCTAAAGCTTGTGAGATTTTTTTGAGGTACATCTTTACATAAGCTTCATCACCTTTATAGCGATCAAATTTCCCATTTTCTATATCTCTTAAAACAGCGACTGAAATTTTTGTTTTTGCTGATAAATCTTCTATCGTCATTTGTTTCTTTTCTCTTTTTTGACGAATATTTTGACCTAAATTATCCAAAAAAATACCTCCTTATTTCCAGAAAATGTCCCTTCAATAATAATCATATTAAACCATAAAATAGTTATTTTTACAATACCAACACTATTATTTTATGAATTTATGAACAAGTTATGAATTTTATCCTATATCTATATAATTTCCTGTCAAAAAAAATAAATATTTTTATTTTAGGTAGAAAAAAAGTCGACATTTCTATCGACAAAATTGCTCATTCTGATAAGCCGAGTTCTGTTTTTCAACCGATTATTTATCTATGTGTATAACACATCTTCATATCAGTTCAATTCCCTCTATGAAGCTCCCCTACCAAAATTTGGGTTTCATCCTTGCAGAGTTTACCGCTTTTCACTCTTTTTTTCAAAAGACATTGTTTCTGTGGCACTTTATGACTTATCAACCATGCCTGACGGTTTAGGTCTTAGGTCTGTCGTTAGCAAGATGCTACCTGCATTTATTAGATGCAGTACAAACACTACAATCATCGCAGATTGTGGATGCCCGGACTTTCCTCTATTTCTAGCAATCGGTTCTCATGAGCATGCATATTTTACTCAAAATCGCAAAAAAAAGCAATCATTATTTATTTTTATAAACTTCTTTTTCTAAATTAGAGATTCTTTTTAACAAATCTACATTAGATGAAAGATTTTCTTCCATAGAACGTAAATTATCCTGTTGAATCAAATGTTCTCTTTCCATATTTGCCATTTTCATTTTTAAAGCTTCGTTTTCTTTTTGTAGATTTTCAATCTGTTCATAAGATTCATTCAACATTTGCGCAAATGTTTCATAATCTTCAACAACTGTATCTAAAAAATAATCTACTTCGGTTGCACTATAACCCTTAAAATCTATTTGAAAATGTTTGTTTAAAATTTTTTTTGGACTTAACTGTATTTTATTTGCCATATCCATCACCTTTCCTCTTCCATATTTTCACAAAAAACAATTATAAATGCAAGATATTTTTAAAAAAAGATGATTTTACACACAAATTAGACAAGATGGGAAAAATATATGTTATAATAACATGGTAAATCAATGAAAGGATATAATTATGGTTAATTACCCTAATATGAAACGCAGCTGGCAATCTTCAACATTACCAACGCACGATAAAAAACATTATACAGCTCATCGTGGAATGTCATTGGAAGAAGATATTACATTATCAAATCAATATTATCTTTCACATGATATTGCGGTTATTTATAAAAAGCCAACGCCTATTCAAATTGTCAAAGTTGACTATCCCAGACGTGAAGCCGCTAAAATTGTAGAAGCTTATTATAAAACACCTTCAACCACAGACTATAATGGACTTTATCGTGGGAAATATGTGGATTTTGAAGCTAAAGAAACAAAAGTCAAGACCTTTCCTTTTGCAAATATTTCAAAACATCAGATTGATCATCTACAAAAAATCATCAATCATGGAGGGATTGCTTTTGTTATTATTGCATTTACCTCATTAAATGAGGTATACTTAATTGACGCAAGTCATATCATTAATGATTATTATCATTCCCAGCGAAAATCAATAACATATGAAAAAATCAAAAATCTTGGACATCTGATACCCCAAGGCTATCAACCAAGATTAGATTATTTAAAAGTTGTTGACGATTGGTATTTTAAGGAGGATGAATGATGAAAAAAATAAACCGAAAAAAATCTACCAA
Organism: Clostridium sp. AUH-JLR23; assembly: GCF_964238065.1. Classification (NCBI taxonomy): domain Bacteria; kingdom Bacillati; phylum Bacillota; class Clostridia; order Eubacteriales; family Clostridiaceae; genus Clostridium; species Clostridium sp. AUH-JLR23. The sequence continues at coordinate 28,119 of NZ_CAXSKY010000020.1, read as the reverse complement.
AACAGAAAACAAAAAACAAAAAAGACGAATTATTAAAGTTGTTTGTTTAATTGTTGCGGTTATGATTACTTCTGCTGGTATGTATTTGGGATTTGGGATTTTCAAACAGGTAGAAGGCTTTTCAAAGGAAAAACTCACTTCTGATGAATCTTCTGTTTTATGTACAACAGACGGTGAAGAGTGGTTTTCCGTTGCTCGTGGTGGTGTTCAAAAAAATGTCAGTTACAATGACATTCCTCAAGTAATGATTGATGCTGTTGTAGCTGCTGAAGATTCACGTTTTTTTGAACATAACGGGTTTGATGTTCCTCGTATTGTCAAAGCCTTACTAGGTAATATTGCTGCAGGTGGTATTACAGCTGGTGGTTCAACAATTACTCAACAGTTAATTAAAAAGTCATACTATCCTGATGAGGAACAAACCATTGAAAGAAAAATTGGTGAAATTATTCTTTCAATCGAAGCAACTTCTCAAATTTCAAAAGAAGAAGTTCTTGAACTCTATTTAAATAAAATTTATTTTGGATATGGTCCTCAAACAGTAGGAATTTATGCAGCTTCAAGATATTATTTTGATAAATCAGTACAAAACTTAACATTACCAGAAGCGGCTTTGTTAGCAGGTACTTTAAACTCTCCAAACCGTTTTGATCCGTTTAGAAACCTGGACTTAGCTCAAGATCGTCGTGATACAATTCTAGGTTTAATGTTACAGCATGGTTATATATCTAAAGAAGAATGCGAAGCTACAAAAGCTATTCCAGTTGAAAACACATTGAAATCAAATCCAATTTCAACAAGCGGACAATATCAGGCATATGCTGATAAAGTCATTCGTGAAGTTCAGGAAACAACTGGTTATGATCCATATGAAACACCTATGCGTATCTATACATATATTGATACTGATGTTCAAAAACAATTAGATGATATCGCAAGTGGTGAAACATATGATTTTCAGGATTCAAGAATTCAAGTGGGTGCTGTTATTCAAGAATCCACAACAGGACGCATTGTTGGTGTTTTAAGTGGACGTGATTATACACCTTTAGGGACAACATATGCATATGCATCTCAAACAGGTGCAAGCTATGGTCAAAAGAACCAACCTGGTTCTTCATTAAAACCTTTAATTTCATATGCTGCTGCATTTGAATTCTTAGATTATTCAACAGCCCATTATGTCCATGATGTTCCTTATGAATATGCAAATGGTTTTGTTCCTAGTAACTGGAACGGAAGAAAATATAATGGTGATATTTCTATTTCAAGTGCCTTAAGCAATTCATGGAATGCTGCTGCTTTACAAACATTTAGTGAAGTCATTACTGGAAAAGATTGTAATGGTAATGATGTTGGTGATGGTATTGGTATTGATGGTGCAACTCAATATCTTGAAAGCTTGGGATTTGATATGGAAGGCGAATCAGTTGACATTGGTTATGCAATTGGAGCATGGCGACAAGGTGTCACTCCTGAATCTGAAGCTGGTGCCTATGCTGTCATTGCGAATGGTGGAACTTATATTGAACCTCATACAGTTCAAAAAATCGAATTATTAACAACTGGCGAAGTTATTGAAATTGATCAAAAATATCAAGAAGAAAAAACACAAGCCCTTTCTGAAGAATCAGCTTATATGATTCGTGATATCATGACTGACTATGTTAAATCTGGAACAGGAATGTATAGTATGTTAAATTTAGGATATCAGATTGGTGCTAAATCAGGAACTTCTAACCATGCTGATGATACAAGTGTTAATGAAAAAATTCGTGGTCAAAATAAAGATGCCTGGTTATCAGCTTTTTCTCCAGATTATACATGGAGTGTCTGGACAGGTTATAATGCTAAAGATCAAAAAGAAGGTTATTATACAAAAAGCAATCGCGATTCCAATAATATCGCAACGATGATTGCCAAATTCTTACATGAAGATGGTATGAAAAATTCATATCCTTCTCAACCATCTGGATTAGTAAAAGCAAGCTGTGTATCAGGTATTTATCCATATGTGACTCCAGGTGAAGGTGTGCCTGATAATCGTGTTGTTTCTGGTTTATTCAAAAAGAACAATACACCTAGTGGTAGTGCAAATGGTTCTAGTTTAAATAATCTGTCATCTTTTACAGCTGAACTTGCTGATGATAAGCTCAATGTCACATTCACTGAATATGATCCAAAGAGCATGACAGAAGATGCAACACCTACAAAAACATATACAGCTGGTGGAAATAGTTACACACTTCCATATCTAGGTAATATTAATCAATTATATGGAAAAGTTGTTTATAAAGTTGATATTGCAGATGCCTCTGGTAATGTTGTTCATAGTGAAACTTTAAATAGTGCCACTGGAACAATAAATTACACATTATCACCTGGTACATATACTGTAACAGGATACTATGCTTTTGAAAGTGGCAATGGAACTTCTAATAAGATTTCACAAACAATCACAGTAGAAGACACAACGCCTGCAAGCTATACACGTACTGCATTAACAGAAAGTTCAGTTACATATCAGGTCACTGTCCCTTCTGGAACTTCCATTACAGCTTCATTAAATGGAACAAATCAAACACTTCAACAAAGTGGTACAATCACATTTAGTCAATTATCCGCTGGAACAACTTATTCTGTCACATTTACACATACACAAGCTGATGGTCAAACTGTGACTCTTGGTACTGATTCATTCATGACCACAAGTCAAACACAACAACCTGACCCAACTCAGCCTACAACACCGACACAAACTCCAACGCAATAAAAAATAAGACTGACTTCTCAACAATGAGTTTTCAGTCTTTTTCTATATTTAAATATTTTTTTCTTTTAGGCTCTTTACATATATCAATGAGTGAACAATGCTGACAATCAGGATTTATAGATTTACAATGATATCTACCAAAGAAAATCATTTGATGATGCGTTTTAATCCATCTTTCTTGAGGTATAGCTTTTTGTAGCTTTTGTTCAACCACCAAAACTGAATCTTTCTTAAAAGCAAAACCAAGCCTTTTTGAAATACGTTCTACATGTGTATCCACTGCAATAGCAGGCACTTTAAATCCTTCTGATATAACGACATTCGCTGTTTTACGCCCTACCCCTGGCAATGTCTGTAAGGCTTCATGATCACAAGGAACCTGACCATCAAAATCATCAATGAGTTTTTGCGCCATTGCTTTGACATTTTTCGCTTTATTTCGATAAAGACCAATAGTACGTAAATCATTTTCTAATTGCGATAAAGGGGCTTTCGCATAATCTTCAACACTTTGATATTTTTGAAATAACTGTTCTGTTAATTTATTCACACTCGCATCTGTTGTTTGAGCAGATAACATGACTGCAATTAACAATTCTAATTCATTATGATGAACCAATTCACATTTAGCATCTGGATACATCTCATCAAAAACATCTAAAATACGTTTGACTCTTTCCTTATTCATTTTCTTCCCACCATTTATAATCCTTTATACTTTGTTCAACCTCATTATGACTTGGTTGTGGCTTTGCAGGAGCATAGCGCTTTGTAACGCCATAACGTGCCCAATTATCCAATACTTTTTCGATATAACGAAAAGTAATAACACCTGATTTCACTGACTCATTTAAAGCATCAACAATCATTTCATCATCAAAGCCCTGACACTTTAAAGAATTAATTAACTGTACTTCTCTTTGACTTAAACTACGTCCAAAGGCATCTTCAAAAATGCTAACCAAATCAATATCCTGGCTTTCTGTTTGAGTCGGTTGATTTAACAACATTTTTTGTAAAGGCTTGAGATTTAATGAACCATGTTGTCTTGAAATCCAATGTTTATCAACCAATGACATCAAAATATCATCAATCTTTCGAAGTGATAAAGAACAAATACGTGAAATTTGTGATGGTGTAATAGGTTTAACTCCTATATCATCTAAAGTCATAATCAACAATAGTACATAACACTCCTGATCAGAAATATGCAGTTGTTTAGACTTTAAAATCAATAACTTCTGAAAATCAACACAACGATAATCTAATAATTCATCCATATTATTCTCCTAGCCTTACTGCTTTTATAAATTCTCCAGTTGCCAAATCATAATATACATATAACAAAGATTGCTCATCCTGGTAACGTCCATAATATACAAATCGTTCATTTTCATAACCAATTTCCATACTTTCTATATTGACCTGATATTTATCTTGAATAGCTTTTTGGACAACTGCTTCATCAGCCACTTCACCTTGATAAGTATCTACCAGTTTTAAATCCTTATTATATGCCACATAAGATTCAACACCATTTATTTTCACTTTGACAATATAATAAGTTTCTTTACCACGATATTCACTAAAATAATCATCATATTCATATTGATTTGTTTCACAAATTTCATTTCTAATTTCATCAAGTTGATGATGATATTGATAATATGGAACATGAACAAATAACATATAAAAAGAAACAACTGCTAAAATAATAACTAACACAACAACTGAAATAATAAATGTATGTTTTTTCAATCTGTCCACCTCCAGTGTTTCTATTATATAACAAAAAGTCTAAAATGCAAAACAAAAATGAAAAGACCATCACTGGTCTTTACTCATCTCTTGAATTACCTAAAATAATCAAAAATATTCTTAACATACTCATTAATGTTGAAATCAAAGCCGCAACATAAGTCATGGCTGCAGCTGATAGCATTTTCTTAGCACCATCATATTCCAAAGTCGTTAAATAACGTGTTTTTAAAATAGAAAGTGCTCGAGAAGATGCATTGAACTCTACTGGGAGAGTCACCAGCTGGAAAGCCAAGATTCCACACATTGCAATAAAACCAATCCAGGCAATGTCTGTTTGACCAAGAATCAACCCAATAAAGATGGCAATCCATCCTAAATACTGTCCAACATTCGCAATTGGTAAAATAGCATTTCTTAATGAAATAGGAATATATTTTTCTTTATACTGAATGGCATGTCCACATTCATGTGCTGCTACAGCTAAAGAAGCTATAGAAGTTCCATGATAAATATCACTGGAAAGATTAATTGTCTTGCGACCAGGATTATAATGATCACTTAATTGACCTTTCACTTCATAAATCTGAATATCATATAATCCCTCACTATCCAATATTTCTCTTGCCACCTGTGCTCCACTTATACCACGCATATTAGCTATCTTTTTATAACGACTATATGTAGATGTGACTTTCATTTGTGCCCATAAGGCCAATATAGCAGCCAAAATAACAAAGATTGTTCCAATCATATAATAGCTATTATAGTAAACTCCATAAAACGGAAAAAACATTTTTTCATCACCTCAATAATTATAATATACCCATTATGTTAACTCAGTATGTCAAAAAAGATGCAATTAATTCATTGCATCTTTTAATCTATTGCTTGGCTTAAATGAAACAGTTTTACTAGCTGGGATAATCATTGCTTCTTTTGTTTTAGGACTTACACCTTTACGTTCTTTTCGATTATTCACTTTAAAAGTTCCAAATCCAGAAATAAGCACTTTATCCCCATTCAAAATACTTTCAATCATTGTATCAAAAACTGTATCTACTAACGCTTCAGCATCTTTTTTTGTTAAATCTTTTTTTAGTGAAACGATATCAATAAGCTCTTTTTTATTCATTTTTTATACTGCCTCCTACTTAAATCTAAGTAGTAGTATAACATTTCAAAAACCTAAGCGCAATAACAAATTTATAAAACTATTGCAATCACATTTGACTTCCCTTTATTCACAATTTTACTTAAAATATCATGCACTCTAATACAAGCGGTTTCATTCATAGAGGCTAATTTCATACGCATACCTTCATTAATCAAATCGCCCAATTTACGTCCAAAAACGTCACAATCAAAGATAGCTTCTTTATTATTTTCACCATGACTTTGTAAATATTGAATAAATGCTTCTGCCTGTTCTTTCGATCCAATAATAGGTTCAAATGTAGACTCTATATCAACCTTAATCATATGAATAGTTGATGCTGTTGAAACAAGTTTCATTCCATAACGTGGTCCCTGTTTAATCACTTCAGGTTCACTTAATTCTATATCATCCATTAAAGGTAAAGCATATCCATATCCTGTCTGTTTAACCATTCTAATGGCATTTTGATAAGCCTGATACTCCTGACTCATCTGTTTCAAATCCTGTACCTGTTTTAAAAATAATGCAGCATCGAATTTTTCCTGTCCCAAAATTTCATTTAATATTTCCTGATATAGACCATTTCTTTCTTGAATACGTAAAGTTGCTGATGAAGAAGATGTATCAATAGATGAAAGATAAGCTTTGCGAATAAAATCAAATTCACTCATATGCGTTGCTATTTTTTCTACATCTCTAAAACGATGAATCTCTAATAATGATTTTTCTAATGACTCATCCAATGTCTGTTTTAACCAATGAGATGAATCCATTAAAGCTATCCAGCGAGGAACTTCAATTTTAACTTCATGAATTGGAAATTCATATAATGCTTCTTTTAATAAATGCGTTATATCTTCCTCATTCATTTCAGTTACCCTTAAAGCTATAACAGGAACATCATGTTTCTCTTTCAAATCTTCAACAAGCTGATTACACTGTAGACTTTGAGGATCTTTTGAATTGACAACAATCACAAATGGTTTCCCAATTTCTTTAAGTTCACGAATCACATCATCTGTTGCCTGTACATAATCTGCTCCAGGTATTTCACAAATAGAGCCATCACAAGTCATGACAATCCCAATCGTTGAATGATCCTGTATCACTTTTTGGGTCCCTATTTTCGCAGCTTCATCAAAAGGAATAGCTTCTAAATACCATGGTGTTTTGACATAACGAATACCTTGCTCATCCTGATAACCTTTCGCTCCATCTATGACATAACCCACACAATCAACAAGACGAATATTGACTCCTAAATTATCTTCTATTTGAATGTGAGCAGCCTGATTAGGAACGAATTTAGGTTCAACTGTCATAATCATTTTTCCTTCACCAGATTGAGGCAATTCATCAGTAGCACGTATTTTAGCGTCTGGATTATCAATATATGGTATCACAGCTTTTTCCATAAAACGCTTAATAAATGATGATTTCCCCACCCTGACTGGTCCAACAACCCCTAAATAGATGTCACCATCACATCTTTTTCCAATATCTTTTAATATATCTATTGTCTGCATAGACTTCCTCCTTCTCACACATCAATATATGAATTTCATTTTTTATTTAGAACAAATTACAAAAAGATAAAAAAAGTTCATGTTTTTATGGTAGAATGAAACATAGTGAAAAGGAAGGATATTATGAAACTCAAAAATACTGTTTTAATTGTCAATAACCTAGAACAATCTAAAAAATTCTACAAACAAGTTCTAGGATTAAAAGTTTTATTAGATTTTCATGGTTCAGTCACATTGTCATCTGGTATCGTGCTTCAATCAAAAGAAATCTGGAAAGATCTCATTCACAAAACTGATCAAGATATTACAATGGTTAATCATGCAGTGGAATTATCCTTTGAAACAGAAGATATTGATGCTTTTATGTTAGTTTTAGACCAATATCATGTGACTTTACTACATCCCCCAAAAGAAGGCACATGGGGACAAAGAGTTGTCCGTTTCTATGATCCGGATGGTCATATTATCGAGGTGGGAGAGAGTATGCGTAAAATTATCAAAAGATTAGTGAGTCAAGGTTTTTCTTATGAAGAACTTGCTCATCGCTTACGTTTACCCTTAGACTATATTAAGCAAATTTTAGAATCTCATTCATAAAAAAGACAAAAGCACATTAACGCTTTTGTCTTTTTCGTTTTAACTTATTCATTTTCTTGACTTCTTTATTCCAATATTGATTCGCTTTTTTCATAAAAATACGATCTGTTAACATTGTTGTCTTGCTATAAAAATCCTGATGATGAATAATAGCATCAGAAAGGCGCTTCATTTCATTAGACACAACAAAACGCGAAATCGTCTTCATAATAAAAAGTGCTGATCCAATTTTTAAGCTACCTTTATAATGTAATTGCTCTCTTTGACACCAATTTTGTAAAATTTTCTCTGAAATATCACATTTTTCAGGTTCGTATTCATCACAAGCAATCAATGCATAAATTTCAGTCGGTCCTTTTGGCTGTGACTCTAGGCGTTCAAAAATTTCTAATGTTGAAGATGGTATAGAATCAAGCGCAATGAAGAAAAGAAAAATAACCTGATCATATTGAAAAAAAGTACGTTCATCAAAAGTCGATACATAACGAACATCTAAACAATCACAACGATCATCAAGATAAACTTCTAATCTTGATAAAAAAGGTTTCATAAATGTTTGAGTATGTTTCAATCCCGAATTCAATAATAATATTTTAGCCAAGATCAACACCTCCAAACGTACGCAAAACTTCATCTAGCTCATCTTCTTCACAAAAATAAGCATCAACAGATGAATAAGAAAAACCAAGTGTTGAATCATCTAAAATGTCTTTAAACAGCTTCTTTTCTGCATCTGTTGCTTGACCATATCCAATCACCAATAATTTTTTACGCAACTGACTTAAACCCAAATGACAGGTTTCCCCATCCACCATTGTATAATAAGGTTCATGATTAACGACCAGTCTTTCCAGCATCTTTTTAAAAGGAATATCAAAGCATCCATATTTCACCCTTGTAATATATATAATCAACTGACAATCATTTGTCCATTTAGAAATAATACTCATATCATCTTTAAAATAGCAGGAACCCTCACATTTTAAACAAGATAATCCTCCTGTACATGTTGAATAATGAATATTATTTAAATTCACAATAACTGAATTTTGAAAAAAGTCAGTTGAAATATCTCTATCTGTAACAACTAAATTTTTCATCTGTGTTCTCCTTTGTCTTTTATTGTATATGGATACACATTATTTGTCAAACCAGTTCTTGAAAATCCATTATTTTCGTAGCAATGGTCTGTTGAAAATATTGATCATGTTCAACAAACAACAAAGTAGGCTGATAAGTTAAAATTGCATTTTCAAGTTGGATACGTGAGAAAATATCAATATAATTTAAAGGTTCATCCCATATATATAAATGGGCCGAGGTTGCCAGTGAAATAGCTAACATGATTTTTTTCTTTTGACCCTGGCTCAAATTTTCTAATGCGATATCAAAATGAGAACGTGAAAATCCTAATTTTCTAAGTAAAGTCTTTACCATTGTCTGATCTGCTCCATACTTTTGAATCCAATCATTCAAATTCCCTTTTAAAAATGTACAATCCTGAGGAACATAGGAAATTTTCAGTTGACTGCCACAATGAAAATCACCTTCATGATCAATCTTCTCTCCTAATAAAAAATGAATCAGACTTGATTTTCCACAACCATTTGGTCCCTTTAATAACACACGATCACCTTGACAGATTGTTAATGATAAATCCTGAAAAACAGTCTTTTGTTGATAAAACAATGAAAAATGTGAAAACTGAATCAGTTGTTTTTGAAAATACTTTAAACAATTTATTTTTAAATCATCATATTCCTCTATATCCTTTAAAAGCTTCTTTTTTTCTTCAATAGCCTGAATTTGACGTTTTTCAATATTTTTAGAACGCTTCATCATTTTTGCTGCCATATGGCCTACATAGCCTTTATCAGCAGCACCTCTTTTTGATTTTTCAATCTGATGACCCCAATTTTCTTTTTGTTGTTTAGATTTTTCCATCTTTACAATATCTTTCTTTAATTTTTTATTCAGCATCATTTCTCTTTCATCTTTTTTGGTCTTATCATTATACCAGCTAGAAAAATTTCCATTCACAATGTCAATCGTTGTTGGATTAATCGCCATAACATGATCACAACAGCTATCTATAAAATGACGATCATGACTAACCAATAAAAAGCCTTTTTGTCTTTGCAGATACTCAGCAATGCGTTCACGAGAATTCTGATCCAAATGATTGGTTGGTTCATCAATTAGTAAAAATGAATTCTTTCTTAAAAACAAAATAGCCAATAATACTTTCGTCTGTTCACCATAAGATAGCGTATCAAATGGTCGATAAAAGACATCTGAGCCATCTATATCTAATAAATGTAATTCTTTTTCAAGTTCCCATTGTTCTAGTGTTGGACATATCTCATAACAGATATCTATCGTTAATAATTGTGGATCTTTGATAGTATAAGAAAAATAACTGCATGCTTCGCTCATGATGATTTGACCTTGATAATCATATTCTTTCATCAAAAGCTTTAAAAGTGTTGTTTTTCCACGTGCATTGCGACCAATCAATGCTGTTTTAAAAGAAGTATCTAATGAAAATGAAACATCATCAAAAACAAGTTCATAACTTCCTTCATAACCAAATGTTAAGTGTTGTACCTGAATTAACGACATCAAACATCCCTCCTTTATAAAATAAAACGACAAGAAAATAGTCCTTGTCGTTATAATTATACTTATGATAAAAAGAGAGCTATTTTCTTGCGTGCATCTTCTAGATGCAAATCTTTAGTTTTCTGCAAGAAAATTTATACATCCTTCCACTTCCCCTTCATCATTTCCATTATAGCTTGTCTTATATTCCTTTTCAAGCCAAAATATCATTTTACAAGCTTATCTATATCGGAAGGGACCTGATTGTTTTGAATAATATGAATGATCTTATCCATTTGTTCAGGTTTCACCTGTCTATTTGTCAAACGTGAAATCTTATTGACAAATTCTCTGATATTTTTCTCATCTTTTAAGTCTTTGGTCTGTAAATCATTTGCTAATGATAAAATATCAGCTTTAGACACATTCGTTTTCTGCGATACCTTATCCAATAATTTATCTTGTTTATCCATTTGAATCACCCAAGATTAATATATGCACATATATAAATGATTGTTCAGCTTTTCCATTGACAAAGCTTTCATTCCACAGTCATTCATATTTTTATATGATTCAAATTTTCGATGAGCTTGCGATATTTAAAAGTGTATTTTTTAATCTCTTTTTCTACAAAGAATATGAATAGGTGTTCCTTCAAAACCAAAAGCATCACGTAAACGATTTTCTAAATATCGCTTATAGCTAAAATGTAAGTATTGTGGATCATTTGTAAACAAAACAAATGTTGGTGGACAGACACTGACCTGATTGGCATAATAAATTTTTAAACGTCCACCATTAAATGTTGTTGTTGGATTCATTGTTTGTGCATCAATCAAAACATCATTTAAAACACTTGTCGCAACACGTTTTTGACTATTGGCATAAACCTCCTGAATCATCGGCAACAACAAATGAACACGTTTTTTATCTTTAGCCGATACAAAAATAATAGGTGCATAATCCAAATATTTGAATTGTTCACGAATCTGACTTTCCATTTTTTTCATTGTCTTAGAATCTTTTTCAATCAGATCCCATTTATTAACTACCAGAATAACAGCTTTTCCAGCTTCATGGGCATATCCAGCTACATGTTTATCCTGTTCGATAATTCCTTGATTCCCATCAATAACCATTAAGACAACATCACTTTTTTCTACAGCTGATAAAGCACGTAAAACAGAATACTTTTCAACATTTTCATAAATTTTTCCTTTTTTACGCATTCCTGCTGTATCAACAACACAATACTTCTGTCCATCTTTTTCAAAAGGTGTATCAATAGCATCACGTGTTGTTCCTTCAATATCTGATACAATGACACGTTCTTCACCTAAAATGGCATTCGTTAAAGAAGATTTTCCAACATTTGGTCTTCCAATCACTGAAAAACGAATAACATCATCTTCTTTTTTTTCATCCACAGCAGGCAATTGATGAATAATTTCATCTAAAACATCTCCAATACCAATACCATGACTTCCTGATACTGCAATTGGATCACCAATACCTAAACTATAAAAATCATAAATATTATCTTTAAATTTCTGATCATCTATCTTATTAACAGCTAATACAATTGGTTTTCTTGATTTTTGTAGTAAACGAGCAACGAAAAGATCTTCTTTTGTAACGCCCTCACGACCATTGACAACAAATAAAATAATATCTGCTTCTTCTATAGCAATTTCAGCCTGCATTTTGATTTGTTCAGTAAAAGAAGCATTTTCTAATTCAATTCCACCTGTATCAATGATTTTAAAATCACGTGTCAGCCATGATGCATCCGCATAGATACGATCACGTGTAACACCTGGAGTATCTTCAACAATGGAAATGCGTTGACCAACAATACGATTAAAAATTGTTGATTTCCCAACATTCGCTCGTCCTACAATTGCTACAATTCCTTTTCTCATGATTATTCACTCCCTATACTCTCTGTTCTACAAGTTGCATCACTTTTGCAACAACTTCTTCCAATGTCATGTCTGATGTATCAATTTCAATGGCATCATCAGCTTTTTTTAAAGGAGAAATAAGACGGTTCATATCTTGTTCATCTCTTAAAGCAATCTCTTTTTGAATGTCTTCTAAATTGGATTCAAGACCTCTTTGCAAGTTCTCTTTATGACGACGTAATGCTCGACATTCAATGCTGGCAACCTGATAAATCTTTAACTCAGCATCTTTTAAAACAACCGTTCCAATATCTCTACCATCCAAAATCACACCGCCACCTTGAGCCATTTGTCGCTGCTTATCAACGAGAAAAGTTCTGACTGCTTCATATTGAGAAACAATACTTGCTCCCATTGACACTTCATTTTCACGAATAGATGATGTGACATCTTCATGATTCAATTGAATCGTTCCATCTGGAAACATTTGAATATCTATATCCTTTAAAAGTGCTGATACACCCTGTTCATCATGGAAATCAATATGATTTAACCAGGCATAATAAGCGACACAACGATACATAGCTCCAGTATCAATATATGTATAATTTAAATTCTTAGCTACCATTTTGGCAATTGTTGACTTTCCAGCAGCAGCTGGACCATCAATAGCAATTGAAATTCTTTTCGTCATATTCTATAACCTCACTTTTCAAAACCAACTGAATTCTTTAAAAAAACAACTGTTTAGCAATAAAGAATGCTAAAACAATAAAGATCACAATAAAAACAATAATCACATAATTTAAAATTGTCACTAATTTACTATCTTTTTCTTCTTCTGTATCTTCTTCTACAATTTGTTCTCTTTGTTTTTTAACTTTCACTTCTTCTTTATGTTTAGTTTTTTCTACTTTTTCTGGTTTTGTTTTTTCAACTTTTTCACGTTTTGTTTTTTTCTTATCTTCCTTCATAAAATCCGCAATAGTCAAACCTTCTTCATATTTCTTTAACTCCTCGGCATCTTCTTCTGGCGACATTGCAGCTAATTTTTCTAATAAAGACATTTTCTTTTGTGGTTCAGCCTTTATTTCCTGTGTTTGAGACGTTTGTGCATGTTGAGGCTGATGTTCCTCAGATTGTTTAATTTTATTTAAAATATCTAAACGTGTATTATATTGTTCTTTACCAACATTCACTTTTGCTTCATTTAAAGCAGATTTAATTTCTTCATTATCAGGTTTTAATGTTTCATATGATAAAGGTTCCATTAATGTATCCTGAATATCTTTCTTTTGATTTTGAGGTAAAAAAGCTAAAAAATCATCTTCTTCATCATCCTGTTCATATGTCATCTGACGATCAATTGCTACCTCTTCTTTCATTTCATCTCTTAATTCTTTATATTTATTAATTCTTGTTTGTTTCTCCATTTCGCATCACCGCCCTCATTATAACATAACTATAAAAAATTATAAAATAAACTTTCAAAATAATTCTATTTAGTATATAATAGGCGTATGAATAGGAGGTAATAAAAATGTATAAAGTTAATGAAAATTGTATTGGTTGTGGTTCTTGCACAGCAGTATGTCCAGAAGTTTTTGATTTAAACGCTGACGGTTTAGCAGAAAACATTCTAGGTGAAGTTCCAGCTGAATTAGAAGAAGCTGCAAAAGAAGCTGCAGCATCTTGCCCAGTTGATGCAATTGTTAATGAATAAGATAAAAAAAAGAGCTTAAGGCTCTTTTTTTAATGGATAAGAATTCATTTCGTTTTCAATTAAATGTTTTTTCATTTCATTTTGTGGTGGTTTAAAAAAGCTAATTGTATGACATTTATTACACCATATAAAATGAATACCTTCTAATTCTTTATATTCAATAAAAGGCTCTTTAGCCCCACAGATACCACAAACATTTGTTTTTCCCGGTTCTAAAACAACACTACGCATATTTCATCCTCCTTGCTTTCTATTATAATCACTTCATATCAGTCTTCAATAAACTTCATCATACAAATAACGACAAAAAAAGATATCTCTTGCAAGATATCCCTTTATTTAACGATTTCTGGCATTTTTCTTAGATAATGCCATCGTCTTTAATTCTTTCACTTCTTGAGGTTTTAACATACGATATTGTCCTGGTCTTAATCCTTTTAAATCAACTGTTCCCACACGTAAACGATGTAATCTTTTAACTGGATGATCAACAGCTTCAAACATTTTCTTAACCTGTCGATTCTTTCCTTCAATCAATTTAATCATTAACATGGTTGTTCCATGTTCTTCATCTTTACCAACAATCTTAATACGACAAGGTAAAGTCTTGACTCCCTCAAGATAAATACCTTTTTCTAATTGACGAACAGTCAAACCATTAACCAAACCTTTAACACTTACTTCATAAACCTTTTCTAAATGTGATGAGGGATGCATCATTAAATTTGCAAACTCTCCATCATTCGTCATCAACAATAAACCAGATGTATCATAATCCAATCTTCCCACTGGATAAATACGTTCCTTCACATCAGGCAAATAATCAATAACCGTTTTTCTTCCCAGTTCATCACTTAATGAACAAATACATCCCTTAGGTTTATAAAATACATAATAAACTTTATTTTCACTTTGAAGAGCCTTTCCGTCAATCATGATCAAATCTCCTTTTTTGACTTTAAAGCCCAACTCACTTACGACTTCACCATTGACTTCGACTCTCCCTTGACGAATAAGATCTTCAGCTTTTCTTCTTGAAGTATATCCACTCGCTGCAATTGCTTTTTGTAGTCTTTCCACAGTATCACGTCCTTTCCCTATCATTATACATAGTTTATCAAATTATACAAACATTTTTAAATAAATCATAATCGCAAATATGACAGACAAAAAATCCATCGTTAAACCTACAGGTAAAGCATAACGGGTTTTCTTCATATGAATAGAAGAAAAATAAAGTGTCACAACATAAAATGTTGTATCACTGCCACTTTGAATAAGTGTTGCTAGTAAACTTAAAGGATGATCAACACCAAACATTTCATAAAACGAATAGAGATACGATAATGAAGCATTGGCACTGACAGGTCTTAACAAACCGAGTACAAGTATATCAATAGGAATCTGTAAAAATTGTAACACTGGCTGAAAAAGATGACTCAAAAGTTCAATAGTTCCACTACTTTGAAGTAATTGTACAAAAACCATAAATGCCATTAATGTTGTAAAAAGTGTCTGAAATAATGTCAAAGCGTCTTTGACCCCTTCAATAAACAAATCAAATAAAGGATAATGTTTGATTAAACCATCAATAAAGACACAGAGTAATAAAATAAAAACAATCTTATTCATGATCAATCACCCTTTGTATAATCAATCCAATGATAATAATTGTAATACCAGTAACTAACATATATGGATAAAATGCATAAATATCCTGTGAGCCCATTTGTTTTCTGATCATAAATAATGTTGATGGAAATAAACATAATCCTGCTGTATTGATAATCACTAAAGTCAGCATCTCACGACTTGGACGTTGTGGATGAGGATTGTATTCCTGAAGTTTTTGAAAAGCTTTAATACCACTCAAAGTCGCAAGTGTTCCTAAACCTAAAAGATTTGCAATCACATTAGAAGAGAGATAAGTATAAACATCATCATGTTTCATGACTGGTCCATAAATGACACGAAACAATGGTTTAAAAATAATTGAAAAATAATTCATGAATCCTGTTTTTTGAATAATGTTTAAAAAACCACCCCACAAACAAGCTGCCAGTAACACATTTAAAAGTAAATCCCATACCATAAATGGTGTATCCATTAAAGCTGTCATCATGGCTTCTTCCTGATGACGACATAAACCAATCAACAAAAAGACAACAACGCTCCATTTCCAGATTCTAGCCATTCATGCATTCTCCGAACAACATCCATGCATATTGAAAAATCATTTGTAAAGCATTTTGCTGATTGACTTCATAAATGGGATTTTCATTTACATAAACTTTTAATATATCACCCTGTGATTGCAGGGATACATTTTGACTTTCCTGTCCACAATAATAAAGATTCTGATCAATGAGAAATGAATGACCGTGATACTGATAGATTCCTTTAGATAAAACCAGTACATTTTGATATTTTTGAAAACATTCTTCATACTTTTTTTGATGAAATTCAAAATCATTTCCACAATTAAACGTCACAATAACTAAAGAAACATCATCTTTAATTGCACGTGTGACTAAGGTACGTTTTGCTTTTTTGGTATATCCTGTTTTTCCTCCAACACAATACTCATATTCTTCCAGCAATCTATTTTTATTATGCCATGTTCCCCCACCATCTTCACGTTTATAAGTTTCTTTCATGACAATATCATTGAAAATAGGATTTTGACTACAATAAGACATAAGCAAAGCCATATCATAAACACTGGACTGATTTCCATCATCTTCTTCATCCAAACCAGTTGGATTAGAAAAATGTGTATCTGTCATATGAAGTTCCTGAGCCTTTTGATTCATCATTTCAACAAAGTGTTCAATACTTCCACCAACATTTTTTGCAATCACATTAGCTGCATCATTTCCACTTCTCAATAATAAACCATGCAATAAATCTCTTAAATTAATGCGGTCACCTATATGTATATAGATGCCACTTCCCCATGCTTCATTAACTTCTTCACCAATCTCATATTCATCATCCAGTTGTCCATTTTCAATCGCAACAATTGCTGTCATAATCTTAGATATGGAAGCAACACTCTGGACTTCATGAATATTTTTTCCTTCTAATACATTGTGTTGAGTACTTTCCATCACAATATATGATTGACCTTGAAAATCAACGGCATGTACATTGACTATACATAATAAAAAGCACAAAAAAAACATGATTTTTTTCATAGTATCACCTATAAATACTATATGAAAAAGAATACATGTTATGATTTTTTCTTCCATTCTGGATGTGTACGAATATATACAATGGTTTGATCTAAGCCATGATCATGAAGATAATGTAAAAGATGTTCTAAAAAAGCACGTGTATCAGGGTGCATAATATAAGAATATTTTCCCCTTTCATAATAAGCGAGTGGAAATGTATCTTGATATTTATCACCTTGATAAGTCTGACTGGCTGCTATACGATCACAAAACATTTCTAAAACATAGCGTGTCGGCATTTTGGCAGGCTGCAAACCATTGCGTGTAAAATCGACCCAAAATTCCCAATGATGTTTATTTCTTCCCTTGTGATGTAACCAGGCTAAAGAATAACCTTTGTCACAACGTTCTACAGAATTTGGCGACTTATCCCCTTGGTAATACTTGATTCCTGTAGAAAATTCACACCATGAATATTTTGACATATCATGTAGTAGACCCTGTTTATATAAACCTATACGAAAGCATAGTTTCATGACTTTCCATTTATGTTTTGTTATTGTTTTGAAATGGCCTAAAGCTTTCATCGAATCACCCGTATTTAGTATACAATGTTTTATATTTGAAGTAAATCTCTTTATTTTTTTTCAAACAGTGCTATAATGTAAGCGATGTGTAAGAGGAGGTTTGAGAGATGTCAATTAAAGTTGATGTTCGTACAAATATTAATGATTATGAATTAACACTTGAAAAATGCTCTGAAATTATTACATTATTACAAGATACATATCAGAATATTAGAAATGATATGTATGCTCGCTTTTTAAGCATTCGTATTTTAATCAAAACATTATCTATTGTTGCATGTTTGATTGTTTTATATTTATTAACACATAGTGCATTTTTCTTATATTCTACACCTATCTTTATGGTTGTAGCATTAATATTTGCGATAGTGAGTGCTGAATATATTACGACACAAACACGTAAACAAATTGTTATACAATTAAAGCATTACACAAAAGCACGTGAACAATTATTGCAATACGAAAAAATCAAGTTATAATGACTTGATTTTTTTATTATACAGTTTACTATAAACCATCATTATTCTATTTTTAGAATTGAACTTATAATCAACTTTTATCATTTATCACAAATCTTTATTAATTTTCATAATGTCATTTCGACATATTCTACATACCCTTTGTATCTTATCTATTTATAGCTTTCTTTGTAAATAGATCATATCTATCAATTGAATACCCTGCTCATATATAGGATGGTCATAATGGTCTATAAAAAAATTTTGAATACTATGTGAACGGATAAAACCACATTTTTCATAAAAAGGAATTGTCAAAGGACTATCTCCTGTACCAACCTGTAAAACAGAATATTTTTCTTTATATTTTTCAACAATAAATTCTATCAAAATACGCCCATATCCTTTTCCCTGTGCTTCTGGCTTAGTTGCTATATTTTTGATTTCAAGAATTCCATGACCTTCATCAGTCACAACACATTCACATTGAATACCATCATCATCTAATACATACATTGTTCCACGTTCAAGATACTGATCTATCATATCTTCCTGTTCATCAGCCAAAAGCAACAATGAAAGAAATTGTTTTTTATTTTTCTTAATTTCTTTAATTTCCATATCAACACACCTCTGTATTTTGATGCTCATTCTTCTAAACTTATATGAAAATATTTTTGAATCCACACCATTCGTGAATAAAACAATGATTTGACTATATATTATTCATTATGGATTTGTTTTAAATATTCTTGTATTTGTGATGCTAAAGAAACTGAACGCTCAACAATATGATGCGTCATGCTTCCCTGATTTTCAAAATCTATGTTTGTTTCTAAAACAATTTCTACAATGGGATATTCAGGCATTATTTTTTGATTATGATTCCATTTTGTTTTCTGTAATATTTTCCAGTATTTTCTTTGAATATCTGCATTTTGTCCCATTAACCATAATTCAAAATTGAAGTTTTTCATGATTTAATACAATTCCAAACCTTAGTTTTTGATCTCTTAAATACTGATTAAAAAAAGCAAAATAAGTATAATCTAAATATCCAAATGAGATATTTCCTGTATTATAATCTTTAGGAAATTTTGATTTTAATTGTCCAACATATGGAATCAAAGTCAAATAAGCAGTTTGTATATATCCTTGATTTAACTGTTCTTTATATATTTCCAAACATTTTTGAATATCCTTTTTCATTAAAAGATTCTCCATTCTTTCATATTTTTTATTTGATAACTATTTATGTCATTTTATGTGCTGTTATAATTGTATAACTCAATGAATTGATAGTGATCTTGATTTGATCAACCTCACAATACCAATTTTTACCACGTTTATAAATATGACAATTTTTGTCTAAAATCTTATTTCGACAGTACGCCACAACATCTTGTGTATCAAGTTTTAAGTTTCTTTTTATTCTTTCTATTCCTAATTCTGTCGTATGAATCTTATCAATATGATCAAGCAATACTTTTTTCTCTTCCATCACTTTTTTCTCCATCAATACCTACTTATTTCATAAGCTTTTCTAATACTTTTCTGACATTATGAGCAGCATCTTCCTGGATTTCAATAATTCTTGCCCCTCGACTTTTCGCAACTTCTCTTAAATCAACCGCAATCGCTGTATGATAAGAACACCCAATCACCAAAAAGATATCATCTGGTGTTAAATCATATACCA
The DNA here is from genome assembly GCF_964238065.1 of Clostridium sp. AUH-JLR23. Lineage (NCBI taxonomy): Bacteria > Bacillati > Bacillota > Clostridia > Eubacteriales > Clostridiaceae > Clostridium > Clostridium sp. AUH-JLR23. The sequence goes on along the minus strand of NZ_CAXSKY010000020.1, from coordinate 8,155 downwards.
TTTCATAAGCTTTTTGGTAATTTGGTGCAGGATCTCCATATAATACAGGTTTATTATATAATGACCAGGCAATAGACATTTCATCATCGTCAGGTAAACCACCATGCATTTCTAAAGCATCACTGCCAGCAAGTTTATGTAAACCATCAATATTCATGGTAATGACTGGAATATGATACTGAGCTAAGGCATAATGGGCATCATTAGGTTTCGCTCCATTCATATTGGCTTTCAGTTGTCTAATGACTTCGTTATATTCTTCATGATGCGTATTTGCATAATCTCTAAATAATTTTTCTCTAATATCAGGTCTTTCCATAAATGTTGGAATATTGGATTGTTTTGATATTCCTGCTCCTGTAAATGCAATTATTTTCATAGAAATCATCTCCTTTAAATATTGTATACTATTTCCATTTGTTTTTATATAAAAATATTTGATAAATCATTTATTAAATATAAAATCAACATTTTGCCATTTCTTCTCTATTTTTATCACATTGACAATCATCGATATGTATGTTAATATCATATCGAAGAATATAGATATGAGGTGATGATATGGATAAAGATTATGAACAGGAAGCAAAAGTTTTCAAAGCATTTTGTGATCCTAATCGTTTAAAAATTCTTAATATTTTAAAAGATGGAGAACATTGTGCATGTAAACTTTTAGAAATTCTTGATGTAAGTCAATCTACTTTATCACACCATATGAAAATATTAACAGATGCAAGGGTTGTGAATGTAAGAAAGGATGGCAAGTGGTCACATTATTCTTTATCAGGTGATGGGATTGAAAAAGTTATCCAGTATTTAAAAAATTATTGCATGTAAATGATTTTTCATTTTATAAAGCCACCATTAGGGTGGCAAAAATTCAAATATATAAATCGAAATATATCGATATAAGGAGGAACTATGAAAGAAATTTGGTTATTCTTTCAAAATCAAATTTTAGGAATGAACTGGCTTAATGAATTGATTGCTTTATTGCTAACTTCTGTTGGTATAGATATCAATTCCAATATTGGAGCCAGTATTCAGTTTTTTATTTATGATGTTATAAAGATCACAGTATTGTTATGTGTATTGATCTTTATGATTTCGTATATTCAAAGTTATTTTCCACCAGAAAGAAGCAAGAAAATTCTAGGTCGATTTCTTGGTATAAAAGCAAATATCATTTCTGCTTTATTAGGTACAGTAACGCCTTTTTGTTCATGTTCATCTATACCGCTATTTATTGGATTTACAAGTGCTGGCTTGCCATTAGGAGTCACTTTCTCATTTTTGATTTCTTCACCTATGGTTGATTTAGGAAGTCTTGTTTTATTGATGAGTATCTTTGGAATCAAAATTGCAGTCGCCTATGTTATAGTTGGGCTTATTATTGCTGTTATTGGCGGAATAGTTATTGAAAAAATGCATATGGAAAAATATGTTGAAGCATTCATTATGAAATCTAGTCATGTAGATATTAGCTCACCAGATCTAAGTAAAACAGAACGTCTTCAGTATGCCAAGGAGCAGGTTATAGAAACCTTTAAAAAAGTTTTTCCATATATTTTGATAGGTGTAGGAATTGGAGCCATTATTCATAACTGGATTCCAGAATCATGGATAGAAGGAATATTAGGTGGAAATAATCCTTTTGGAGTTATTTTAGCAACAATTGTAGGAATTCCAATGTATGCTGACATTTTTGGAACTATTCCAGTTGCAGAAGCTTTACTGGCTAAAGGTGCTTTACTTGGAACAGTATTAGCCTTTATGATGGCAGTGACAACATTAAGTTTACCTTCACTGATTATGCTAAAAAAGGCTGTAAAACCCAAACTTCTAGCATTGTTTATTGCAATCTGTACTCTAGGAATTATGATTGTTGGTTATTTGTTTAACATATTTTCATTTTTACTGTATTAGGAGGAAGGCATATGGCAAATGTTGTTCATTTTAATATGATCGTCGATATCAATCAGTTATTAAAAGAAAAAGGAATAGAATATTCCATTCATGCTATTGGAGCATGTACATGCAATGGCTTAGAACTTCGACAAGATGGTAAGGAATATCCTATTGATGAAATTATTGAATATATGAATGAGTATCTGGATAAAAAATGGATGAGAGTTAGAAAAAGCAAAGACAATGAACATATTCTTAATGTGGAATCAAAGTTTGATTATGAAAGATGAAAAGGAGAATGTATATGAATCTATTTAAAAAGAAAGAAAAAAAGGAATGTTGTTGTAGTCAGATTGATGAGGAAAGTGTTAAAAAAGCTGAAGAATTAAAAAAAGATGATGGAATAAAAATCTTAGGCTCAGGATGTCAAAAATGTGATAAACTAAAGGAATCAGTAAGAATAGCATTATCAGAATTCAATTTTAATTTACCAATTGAACATATCACTGATTTTTCTCAAATTGCATCCTATGGTGTTATGTCCACACCAGCATTAGTATTGAATGGAGAAGTTGTTTCTTTTGGGAAAGTTTTATCAGTAGATGAAGTCAAACATATTTTATCAATAAAAATGAAAGGTCAATAAATATATGGAAAGAAAACTTAAAATTGCATTTGTGTGTGTTCATAATTCATGTCGCAGTCAAATTGCTGAAGCATTAGGAAAAAAGTTTATGAGTGACAGATATGATTTTTACTCTTGTGGAACAGAATTGAAACCTCAAATTAATCAGGATGCTGTCAGACTTATAAAAGACATGTATCAAATTGATATGGAACAGAACCAATATAGTAAATTAGTCCAAGATATTCCTCAAGTAGATATCGCTATTTCTATGGGATGTAACGTTACTTGTCCATATGTAGGTAAAAGTTTTGATGATAATTGGAATTTAGATGACCCTACTGGAAAAAGTGATGATGAATTCATCAAAATCATCAAAGAAATAGAGAAGAAAATAAAAAAATTAAATTATTAAATAAAATGAGCTTATAAGCTCTTTTTTTATAAAATCATATTGACCTTATAGTTATTGAAAGGTGTATGTTATAATAAAAGAGATCATATATAACTCTTTTCAAATATAATCATAGACGCTTAAAGACGAAAGGACGATATGCATATGAAAATCAAAGAAGTCGAAAAATTATTACAAATCAATTCTCAAACAATACGCTATTATGAAAAATTAGGTTTTTTAAAGCCAAAAAGGGATGAAAATGGTTATAGAAATTATACACAGGAAGATGTCCATATATTAAGAAAAATACATTTTTTAAGAGATTTAGATATTCCTCTAGAAATGATTCAAACAATTCTTCTAAATCCAGATCAATTTCAAAATATACTAAATAAACATTTAAAATTTTTACAAGCAAAGATTGAAAATCTAGAAGAAGTTCAACAGAAATGTTTCCATTTAAATCAAAAAAACATTCCCTTGTTAGATGCAATTATTGATGGAGAATTTCAAAATCAGCCTGCTCATTCACATGATGAAATTAAATCAATTATTCATAAAGCATCTGAATTTATAAAGCCCTACCCTGTTGTCACATTAGGAAGAAAAACAACCCCTTTTCAATTTCTAAAAGAAATAATACTCATATTTATTTCTACAACTTTGATCACTATGAGCTTTCTTTTATATTTTATCAATACTCATACAATGACTCATATACATTGGGGTTTATATTTATTGAGTGTTATCCTCCTGACAATTATTTTCATATTCATATTATTTCATGAAAAATACTATGAATTTGGAATTGTTGATTTCTATATATTTGACAGCTATAAAATGAAGGCAAAGAGTATAAAAGCAGTATTAGAAAACACAACCCACGAAATAGCCAGACATTATTTATACAAAGATATTTGCAATGTTAAAATCCATGTTGAAAAAAAGATTGGTGGCATTGGTTTTGGACCTGTGACATATTATAATATTATCTATCAATTTCATATGCGAGATGGGAATCATTTTCAAATAAATAGTTCCTTATATCAGGAAACATCGCAGGATAGAAAATCTGTTTATGAGATATTAGATTATCATCATGTTAAAATTATTGATGAACAGAATTTAAAACAGTTCTTTTTACAAAAAAATCTATCTATTTATGAATATTTAGAAAAAAGATGCACATGATTGCATCTTTTTGACTCTTATATATCTTCAAAATATTTTGTCATGACATCATCTTTGTATTTAAAAAAGTATTTTTCTACACCTTTTACGAAAAAGTCACGACGTTTCTCCACTTGCTGATCATCTTCCTCTTTCCATACCTTCGCTATAAGTTCATGATGACGATAAAATATCTGGCATAATTCCAACACTTGATATTGGGTATTATAAAGCTGATACAGTTCTATAATTCTTTGATCTAACAATTGATTATATTGTCCTTTTTTTGAAATACCTTGAATATGAAAAAGAGTATCCTGACATTGATGTTTTTGATAATAATGACATGGTTTACATATATCATCCCCTTCTATTGTCAGTTGGCAAAGCAAATAAGGATTTTTTATAATAGCATTAGCAATAGCATAAAAATCATGTCCCATCTTTTGGTCAGGAACAAATTCTTCAATTCCTGTACAATATAATTTAAAAATATCCATAAAATGATGGGGTTTTATGATAACTGTTTTCATATCAATCCTTCCTCTTTTTATTATCCATATTTTTCATGTCTATTTATTAATATTTTCTTAATTTTTTATGTTATAATGCTTATATATCAAATAAAGGGGAATAAATTCATGGCTATAAAAATGATTGCGGTAGATATGGATGGAACGTTTTTAGATGAAAATTCATCTTATAATCAAAAACGTTTTGATCACATTTATCAAATATTAAAAGATAGAGGCATTCGCTTTGTGGTAGCAAGTGGTAATCCATACAAGAAACTTCAAAACTGTTTTCCTCATATTCAAAATGAATTAACTTATATTGCTGAAAATGGAGGTTACATTATCAGTGAAGGTAAAGAGCTATATTTTGCACATATATCCTCTCAGGACAGTCAACTGATTATTGATACACTTCAAACAATGCCTGATGTTTTATGCTGGGTATGTACAAAAAATCAATCTTACACATTAGAATCATTACCTGAACATTATTATCAAATGTTTCTTCCCTATTTTCCTCATGTGAAAAAAGTTCAAAACTTTTCACTCATTAAAGAACCTATTGTGAAATTTGCGCTTTACTTACCTCAACAAAATACAACTCAACGTATTCATGATTTGACTCAAATTGCCAGTCAAGATATTAGAATTGTTGATAGCGGACATGCCTGTATTGATATTATTCCTCGTTTTGTCAGCAAAGGCATGGCAATTCAATTGTTAATGAAAGAGTTTCATATTTCACCTGATGAAGTTATGGCTTTTGGTGATGCTGACAATGATCGAGAGATGTTATCAACAGTCAAATATGGCTATGTGATGGCAAATGCAAAAGAAAAAATGAAAAAAGATTTTCAATGGATGGCACCAGGATTTAATGATGAAGGTGTTTTAGAAGTCATTGATTATTATTTACAAAACAATTCATTCTTCAATTTATGATAGTTTTTTATCAAAAATATTGATAAATAGAACTTTTTTTAAAAAATTATTTTCTACTTTAGCAAAATATATGATTTTATCCATTTCTCCCTCTATAATAAAGATAAAGGGGGATTTTTTATGGATGAATTTTTAAGAGATATTCACACAATGCTTTTTAAGCAATGGATTTTAATTCAGGATCAAAGTCAATGTCAAATCTATCTTGATGATAAAAATGAAAATATCATAGATATTAAAACCAATTATAGTTTCAGTCAAGTTATTTTTAATCCCTTAAATATTATTGAATTAAGTGTTACCAATACAATGACTCAAAATATTGAGTTTTATCTTCATTTTCAAATGAAAACTATGAAACATGCTACTGAACTTTTTAATGAAATGATGAATAATATTCTACAATTGGTTGATAAACCAAAAATCAAAATATTATTAAGTTGTAGTGGTGGTTTAACAACGTCTTATTTTGCTTCTAAGCTTAATGAAGCAGCTCAAATTTTAGATTATCATTATGAGGTCAGAGCGATTGGATATACTGATTTATTTAATGTAGGCAATGAATATGATGTGATTTTATTAGCTCCACAAATCTCATTCATGCATGCAAAAGTACAGGAAATCTTAAAAGATAAAATTGTCTTAAAAGTACCTCCACAAGTTTTTGCCAAATATGATGTCGCCAAAACTTTACAACTTGTCAGACATGCCTTAGAACATCAAAAGTTACCTCATAATTCTAAAACTGAATCAACTATCAAACCATTACAAGTCATTCCACATCAAAATACAAAGATTCTTGTTTTGTCTCTATTTAGAAACAGTTTACGTGTTCACATTGCCTATCATCTCTATGATGAACAAAATCATATTATCAGCAGCAATGAAATTATTAAATTTAAAATCAGCATGGAAGACATTTATGATGTCATTGATACAATCTTATTACAATATCCACGTATTCAAATCATTGGCATTTCAACACCAGGTATTATCAATAATGGTTTTGTCGCTTCTACAAGTATCATAGGATTAAATAATTTTAACATGTATCAGCTACTCAAGGAGCGCTACCATCAACATATTGTCATTGATAATGATGTCAATACTGCTGCAGTCGGTTATTACGCTTCTCAACAACAATTTTCATCACTGATTTTCTTATTTCAGCCAAATAATCATTTTGGAGGAGCAGGAATTATTGTTAATGGACAACTTGTTAAAGGTCATGCGCATATTGCTGGAGAAGTGCAATACTTACCACTCAATTATTCTGCCCCACCACAAACACTTGCCAAGACACCTGAAGGCGCTTTAGAACTTGTATCTAAAACAATTGTAGCTTTATCTTCTGTGATTGGACCAGAAGCTATTATTCTTTCTTGCACTCTTATTCCTGATGTTGATGAGTTAAAAAAGATGATTGCTCAATATATACCTGAAAAGTATCTACCACGTATCATCAAAATAGAAAATATTCAAGAATATATTTTAATTGGTCAATTAATATTATGTTTACAAGAATATAAATAAAAGATAAAAAAGCTTTTTTTACGATATACATAGAAAACGCTTACAGAAAATGCTATAATATTCTTAACAAATAAAAACAGAAAAGGAGATTATAGCAATGGATTTGAATAAAAAAATAGAAGACATCAGTCATGCAGAGTACAAACTTTTACTAATCATTGGACAGCCTGGAAGTGGAAAATCAAAAGTCATTCGTCAATATAGTGAAGAAACAGGTATTCCTATTCTTGATCTTGATAAGATTTTCTATCATACACCAAGTGAAAAACTTCTACCTGAGATGAAAAACTTTTTAACAACTTATCACCAAAAAGTTTTATTGTTAGATAATAAAAAAATTCTTTATGCAAAAAACAGTCAAATTGATTTATTAGCTTTCCTTAAAGAATTATCAAAAGATATTATTGTTGTTGCAACATGGAATGGAAAAATTGAAGATGGACAGCTCTTCCATTTTCGTAATGACACTTCAGAAGATCTTATTTATTCAACTGATAATAACGATTTTAAATATATCTTATGCTAAAAAGAAGCAGAATTTACTGCTCAATGTCGTCAATTTAACGACAAATTTAAATTAGAAATCTGACATATTCAGATTTCTTTTTTTGTTTATTAAGATTCATAAGTAATTATAGAAGTGATATATCATATTTAGTGAAATCTCAACGATTTAATGATATAATTGTAGTATAGAAAAGGAGTGGTTTTATGTTTGTGAAGGTTGTTCAAAATAATAGAGGCAAAAAAGGCACTTATTTCTGCTCTCTTGTTGAGTCTTATCGTGATGGTGATAAAATCAAGCACCGCACTATTCGTAGTTTTGGTCTTCTTACTGAAGAACAGGTTCCCTATCTTAAAGCCATGTATGCGAAAAAGAAACCTAGACTTGTGTATGATGATGAAGAATAATGTCTATCTATTCTACATTTGAATATTTTGATGCTCTTTTGTCTCATCCTGATATTTTTGAGATTGCTAGAAAAGTTCCCAGATATTTTACAAGAGATTCAAAATTGGGACTTACAGGACTGCTCAAGTTTCTCATATCTAGACAAGGTTACA
>NZ_CAXSKY010000019.1:0-53832 GCF_964238065.1 Clostridium sp. AUH-JLR23 | reverse complement strand
GATTCATCCAAAAAGTCATCAGACACTGTCCGGATGAAAACTTCAAGATGACTCGCTACTATGGATTCTATTCCAACTGGTCGACCAGACATTACAATAGAATGGCTGAGCTTCTGGCTCATAAGCAGAAAAAGGAAACACAGTACAAAAAGGAAAGACAGGCCATCGCAAAAATTCAAATCCAGAAGACACATTTCCGTTATTTTATGATACAATCATTTCAGAGGGATCCCATCAAATGCAGATGTGGAATGATCATGAATTATGCTGAAACATATAATCCCTTCGGAGGAGGACGGAAGAATGACATCCCGTACAAAGAAAGATGCATCTACACATCAAAATATCTCAGAAGTCAAACCATTAACGCCAGAAGAAGTTGATGAAATGCTTCTCCATGATGACACATATGAGTCATATAAGGTGCTTATGAAATGTGACAGATGCGGATGTGAAATGGAACTTGACGGATACATATTAAGTGAAATAGCGGAGGCTGATGGAGATGATGAACTGTCATGCATCTGCATGAAATGTGGAAAAGGAACAATGCACCAGGTCAAGAAATGATATATCTGGTTACGTTTTTGCATGCAGAAAAATAGAGTAATGCTGGTGCATTACTTTTTATTTTGCTCATTGTTAATATTTGCTTTAAGCGTTTATCAACCAAACGAAACCAAATTCCTATAATATAAAAAAGGTAGTTAGAAATAACTACCAATTGATTTTTTGAAACTATTAAACATATCCACCATCAATCCATTCCCAAGTCGCCTCTGCAGTCTTTCCGGCTATATACATATAATCAAAATAATAGTGATTATTGCCTAATTGCTCAGGAGCATTGAAAAACGAAGTCTTAAATTCCACATAGACGATTATCACTTCTCGATAACTGCCTTTTTTGACATACTCAGCTTCCATTTCTTTGCTTTTATTCTCGTCATAATACACGCTATAGACTTTTGAATTATCGTTCTTATAACTTTTGATGGCGTCGTCCATAATCATATGGACATCTTCTTCTTTATGTGTTTCGTTATAACGAATTTCTTTTTTTGTTTTGATGGGTTGATTCAAAAACATAGCAACAAGTGATATAGCGACAATCAGTCCTAATATGATTCCTTTTGTTTTATTTTTCATACTATATTCTTAATCTTACATATAATCCTTTCTTTAAATCCTTCCAACCTTTCTGAGAAGCTTTTGCAACATAATTTGGAGTATGTTGTGCTATCGTCACATCATAATATCCGGCTGATGTTTTAGGTCCGTCAGCAACAACATATGCACAATGGTCATAATGGCCATCTCCACCCCAATCAGCTCCTATAATATCTCCTGCTTTAAGAGTCTTAGATATTGAAGCAAAGTTAGAATATCCGTTTTTAGCTCCTGTTTTCATATACCAGTATAAAACAAAAGCATGTGCATTTATCCAGGTTCTTGTATAAGGTTTCCATGTGTTATTTGTCTTTATTCCTCCAGCAACTAAAATCTGTGAAACAAAGTTTGTACAATCTCCCCTATTTTCTCCTTCATAATACGTATACTTTTTTCTATTTGGTTTATCGCCATATACCCTTGCGTATCTATTTTGCTGCATGATTCTTCTATCTCTTGCACTTATACTTCTTGGAGCCATTCTTAAAGTTGCATTTGAATTTATAACCTTTTCAATGACTGGACTCGTGTATGGTAACAATATCACTAATTCATCAAATTGATAATCTTTTTGATTATATAGACTTAATATTTCTTTGTTCATAATATGATTTCTACAGACTGTAAAAAATTGACTTAAAATCTTAAGCTGTTTATCTTGAGCCACTTCATCTATTGTATATAACTTTTCGAATTCCTCTGCATATTTTTCACAATTATGAATCGTTAATTCTGATAAGTCGATTTTATCCTGATTATAGGATTTCATGATAGCTATAGCATTATCAAAATTCTTAAACTCCCAATATAACGGATTCGTCGTTCCCTTCAATTCAATACTTTTTTCATTGATTACAGGAATAATCTCATTCAATTCTAAATATGGATTATTTATGGTGTTTTCTGTATACTGTATGGCAGGATTTTCATTTGAAGCCATAACGTTTCCGATTGTTATTGAAAACACCATGATACCTGATAAAATCATCGTAAATACTTTCTTCATTGTTTTTCTCCTTTCCACTTTATAAATTCATATTATTATAAAAATGTGGATAATAGATGGAAAAAATATGAAAGTTTTATGAACAATTTTTTTGATAAATTTCATACAACAAGCATTTAATGTGATATACTATTCCTTGCCACAGGAGTCTCATAGACTCCTTTTGTTGTTGGCGGAGGGAAAATATTGTCAGTTAAACTTATTAATTCTATTATGGTAGAAAAGAATAATATCAATCTAGGACTTTCATTATATTTACATACAGATAAAGACAATAAACAGCACTTTGTCTATTATACAGACTATCTAGGATATGGAACCGATGAAGGAAAATATAGTCCTGTCATAGAGAAGACTATACACTTGGATAATCCGGATAATATGAGCGAAGAAGATTATGCTCAACGTATGGAAAGATATGTCAACGATATGAATAATATGTCCTTTGATGATGTTCTGTCATTGATTGCCTGTGCATAAAAAAAGTTCAAGGAAAAACTCCCTGAACTTATATTACTTTGTAAAAGGAACAACATCTTTAACAGCATCTTCTAAAGAGATTTGTTGATCATCATGATCCACATCAATAAGAAGATATTTATCATTTCCCATGTGTAATTCTTTCATATATGATAATTGACGTAAACCATGACGTGTTTCTATTCTTTCAACCAAATCATGATGGTCTTCTTCTTTCATGGCATAGACTAAATCTACTGATGCCTGATCAATCGCAAGGATATCTAATGAAGCTAAGATACCAACATTTGGTGTGACAACTGGTGCTGCAGCTGTTCCTTCACAGTCGCAAGAAACAGACATATTACGCATCACATTGATAAAGACAATCTGATCTCCAAAGTGATCAACAACAGCTTTTGCTGATTCTGTCATACGTTCCATAAATTCTTCTTTCGCAATATCCCACATATCATCAGAACCAGGTGTGGTATGAATCATGGCTTTTCCAATACGTCCATCAGCACAGCCAATACCAATATTTTTATTGGATCCTCCAAAACCACCTTGTGTATGTCCTTTAAAATGCGTTAAAACAAGCATAGAATCATAGTTCACAATGTTCTTTCCCATTGTCATATGATCAAACCATTTTCCATCTTTCACCGGTAAATCGACTGTTCCATCAGCATCCATAATATCAACTGGGCAGAATGTCCATCCATTCACTTTTAATGTTTCAAGATGCTGATCTGTTGTATAACGATCTCCTTCATAATACGTATTTGTTTCCACAATTGTCGCATCTGGTAACTGTGTTTTGATTAACTCTTCTACCCATGGACGAGGAATAATATTAGGTCCATGTTGTTCTCCGGTATGAAGCTTCACTGCAACTTTTCCATTTAAATGTTCCTGAATACGATTATAAACTTTTAATAATCCTTTTGCTGAAAGATCTCTTGTAAAATAAACGATAGATTCTTTTCCACTTCTTTCATCATAAGGTACATAATGGTTTCCATTTGTTCCTGGAATAGGTTTTTGATTTGACATCTTCTTTCCTCCTCTCAATATGGATATTCTTAAAATTCTATTTCCATTAATCAAATTATAGCACTCATAAAAAAGATAAACAAGATACGAAAAAAGTCCGAAATGATCGGACTTATTTTCTCACAACACTGATTCTTTGTTGGATATGATTTCCTTTTGTGATTTCATCTACCATTGCAATAGCATAGTCAGCATATGAAATAATGCTTTCTCCTTTTTCATTCAATGTCAATTCTTCTCCACCTAAAATATATTGACCAGTTCTTTCTCCTTCGGCCTGGAAATCTCCAGCCGGACTGATATATGTCCATTTCACATCATGTCTTTATCTTAATTCACCTAATGCTTTGACCATAGCTGAAGCTAAAGGTTTAAATATTTCTGGAAAATCTGCTCCATCTGCAACACATAATGTATGTTCCTTATTCACATATAGACTTCCTGCACCACCAACAATACATAATCTGATGTCTGTTCCTGATAAAAATATCACATAAATGTTTTAATGACGTACTATGTCCTGGAAGTTTTTCTGGAGCCCATGCACCAAATGCATCTACCACAACATCAAAACCAGCCAAATCTTCCTTTGTAAGATCATATAAATCTTTTTTAATCACATGAGGGGCAACACTTTGATTATCTTCTCTAACAACGGCTGTTACATCCAATCCTCTTTCTACCGCTTCCTTAACAACTAATCTTCCAGCTCTTCCGTTGGCATAAACAACTGCAATTTTCATAAGTTTTCCTCCTTCATTTTGTTGTAACATTTCTTATTACAACTTTATTATATATCTACTTGTTGTAATGTTAATAGTTACAATAAAATAATTTTATTATTTTTCCCGTCAAAAAAACATGAAATGTATTACATCCCATGTTCTTCCTTTTTATCTAAACTTTTTAAAGCATGATAAATGCCATCATGATTATTATCCTGAGTGACTCTTCCGACTTTCTTTTGAATATCTACAGGAGCATTCCCCATTGCCCAGCCATAACCAACTTCCATCAACATATCTAAATCATTATACTGGTCGCCAAATGCAACAACATTTTTTAATGGTATACGCCATAATTGACAAAGCTTTTGAACTGCTTTGGCTTTATTAATTCCTAAATCTACAATTTCAATCAGAATATCAGAAGATCGAACAATCGTACATTGAGGAAAAGCTTGTTGGAGATGTTGTTCGATGGTGAAAATATCTGATGAATGACAAATGCAAAGAATTTTATGAACTGTTGATAATGTCTGTAAGTCTTCTAGAGTGGCTTCTAAAGATTGTGCTTTCACTATACTTTCTTCTCTTAAAATACGCTCATCATGACGACTTTTAACAAACCATTGATCAAAAGAATAAACACACCATGCGACATCAAATGTTTCCAGTTCTTTTAAAACTTGTAATGCTGTTGTCGTGACCATACCTTTTTCTGCTAAAATATATCGCTGCTGATCCATAACCAAAGCTCCATTATAGGCAATAATTGATGCTTTCAATTGATAATCTTTAAGTATAGGGAAAATACCTGATGGACTACGTGCTGAAACCACAACAAAAGGAATATTTCTTTCCATCAATTGATGAAGTGCTTTTTGTGTCAATGGTGTGACTTGATGATTTTGATTTAAAAGTGTTCCATCAACATCACTAAAAATAGCCTGATACATAATATTTCTCCTTTATACAAAAAGGGATTGTTTAATAACAATCCACTATTTGATCTGATTAATGATTTTTTGAACGTTATCATATCCGTTTTTATAGCCAAGTCCTACAAGAACACAAGAGAGGATGCTGATAATCAAAAGTATAACTCCTAGAACTTGTATAAATGGATGAATGGATGAACCAAAGAGAACAAGAACGAAAGAAATTGAAGAAAATATAATAAGATTTCTTAACCATTTTTTTAAATGATTTAACATTTTTGTTTGATATTGTACTTCTGCTATATATGCTTTTTTCAGTTTGGCATCCATGATATCGTCTCCTTTGATTAATATTGTAAACCTGGATTAAAGAATCCAACTAATACACCAACAAATGCAATCACAACAAGTAATAACATAACTTTGATTGGTGACATTTTTCTTTTAGCAAGTAAATACCAGCAAAGCATAACAAATGCTGCCGTTAAAAATCCTGGATAAACACTATCCAAAGTTTTTTGTAAATTCAAGTATGGTTCTGTGGCCCCTTCAGCTGTCAAAGTAAAACTTGTTGAAACTGATACCCAAGTTGCTGCTACAGCCCCAATAACAATACCACCTAACATTGTAATTGACTCTCTTAAAGCCTCTCCTTGAGGTCCAACTAAGAAATCAACGGCTTTCCCACCTAATTCATATCCTTTGAAATATAAGAATTTCATTCCAAAGTAAGCAAATAAGTTCCAAACAATGATATAGAAGATAGCTCCTAAAGGTGATCCCCCATCAGACATTCCTAATGCAACGCCTAATAAAATAGGAATGACTGTACCAACAACTAATGAATCTCCAATTCCAGCTAAAGGTCCCATTAACCCAGCACGTAAACCATTAATTGTTTCATCATCTACATCATCACCATTGGCACGCGCTTCTTCCAAACCAGCTGTCATACCAACAATGACTGAACCAATTTGTGGTTCTGTATTAAAGAAAGCTGTATAAGTTTGCATAGCTTTGGCTTTATCTTCCTGTTTGTCATACAATTCATTAACAACAGGAAGCATTGAACATAAATATCCAAAAGTTTGCATATGTTCCTGAGAGAAACATGTTAAGTTTCCATAATACCAATTATGAAATGACTTTGTCAGAGTCTTTTTTGTTAATTTCTTTTCCATCTTAAATATCCTCCTCGTCATCATCATCAGTTTCTGATGCAGCTGCTGGCTTATTGATTGCTAACATTTTAATACGATAGTTAATTAAAGCAAACATTCCGGCAATCACTGTTGCAGATACAAGGTTAATACCTAATGCTGCTGCTAGAGTAAATCCAAAGAAGAATGGAATAAAGTCAACTGCTTTTGTTGCAATCTGTTTCAATAAAATCGCAATTCCAACACATGGAAGTAATGATCCAACAGTAAATAATGTCATCATTGCAATACCATCCATTGGTAAATAATTTTTAATTAATTCTACCATTGGAGCTCCCATCTTACACATAATCAAAGTTGGGATAAATGAACAAAGAATATGTGAAATCCAAGGTAATCCCATATTGACAACATATAATTTATTGAAATCACCTTTTTCTACAGCACGCCATCCCATATGTTGCCATACAAGATTGATTGTTGCTGTTCCATAAAACAAAACAGTTCCTAAAGTTCCAACCATTGTTCCAAATGAAGTTGCCATAGCTTGTCCATCTGCACTTCCGGCATCTAAACCATAGCTCTTTAATGCAATCATAGCTAGTGGAATTCCAATGTAACTTACAGCACGAACGTCAGCTGAAACAGTTCCTCCAGGTGTAACTAAAGCAATATAAACGACTTGCATCGCTACCCCAACTAAAATACCTGAATAAATATCTCCTAAAATAATACCACATACCAATCCACCAATTAATGGTCTACCTAAGGTGTAGTTACCAATTGATGTTCCACCTAAACCTGGCATACTTGATAAACAGGCAAAGAGTCCAAGTAAGGCAGCTTGAATCCAACTAATTTCCATAATAATGAAACCTCCCCTTTATTTTTTAATATCCAAATTTTCCTTTAAAATCATCCCATGTTCCAATAGAAACATCTGGTAATAAGGCAAATTTGATTTTATAACCAGCTTTAGCAATTTTCTCGAAAGCATCTGCTTCTTCTTGTGTAATAGACTGGTTATTTCCTAATTTGACTGCCCCTTCTCGATCATTACATGGTCCAACAATGACTGTATCAATACCACATTTGAACCCTTGATCCACTAAAATTTTACACATATCAACTGGGTTTTTAGTAATCAAGAAATATCTTGTATCACTATCTAAAACCTTTTGTGCCTTTTTTTGAAAATCATCCAATGTCCAGACAAATGTTTTCTTTCCACTGGCAGCTTTATAAGCAGCTTTTAACACATCATTTTTAGCTGCTTTATCATTCACAGCAATCAATCCATCACATGGATATTCACGAGCCCAACGTGTACATGTTTGCCCATGAATCATACGATCATCAATACGAATAAATGAAACTGACATATTATTCTCCTCCTTTAAATATCATCTTCATCATCATTAACAACTTTAAATTCTTTTAAAGCACTTTGTGCTTCATTTAAAACTTGTACAACAAGGTCATCACGTGCCATTGTATCTTTCATCAATACTGTTGTTAAAGCAAGTGGTAAATTCATTCCACCTATTGTTGCACAATGTTCACTTAATCCTTTTTCAGCGATTACATTCATAGCTGTTGTCAGTGGAGATCCACCAATCAAATCACCTAATAAAATGATTTCATCATCTTGATGAATACCCTCAATAACATGTGAAAATTCTTCAGCGAATTCATCAGCACTTTTTCCATTTTTTAAACCAGCTGATAAAACATCATCACGTTCTCCTGCTAACATGGAAAGTGCATCTTTTAATCCATCAGCAAATTGTCCATGACTTACCAAGACTAAGTATTTCATTTCTTTTTTCCCCTCCTCTTTTTGACACCATTATTGTATCAATTAAGCCCTTTCATTCCATCTGTCTATTGTCACATTTTTATCATGACAGATGATAGAAACAAATATGACATTTGTCATGCTTTTTTAATAAATTGCTTTTCTTAACAATTAACTCTTGTACTCAATAGAAACATATAGCAAAATTATCCATAAGAAGAATGAATTGTTATTATAGAATGGGATATTTTATCAATATAAATCTCATCATGAAATATTCAAAGTAATTAACAAGAAAGATGAGAAAACACTCATATTTATACAACAAGATGGAGCTATGTTATTGCTGTCATAAATGACTTTCCACATAGATAAGTTTTCAGTATAGTTTTATTATTATTAACTCAGTTGAAAAGAAAGGAACAGATCATATGACGAAAATTATTTTATATCATGGAAGTCCTCATAAAATGATTAAACCTACTTATGGCTATGGAGAAGATAAGCATGATTATGGTAGAGGATTTTTTACCTAACTGATAATTTAGAATTAGCAGTCAAGAAAGTGGGTGAATACTAATATGGATTTTGTTTTCTTTCATAACCCAGATGAAGAAAATGGATATTTAAGCAATTGGTACATATCACAGTTTACTATACATGATATGTCCTTTTCTTCTATGGAACAATACATGATGTATATGAAAGCTAAATATTTTCATGATCATGAAATAGCTGAAAAAATACTATCTACTGATAATCCTGCCACTATCAAAGCGTTAGGAAGAGAAGTTTCCAATTATAATGAATCTTATTGGAATGGTATCAGGCAAATTATTATTTATGAAGGTTTATTAGCTAAATTTTCACAAAATGAACAATTAAAAATAGAATTATTAAACACACAAGAAACTATATTGGCTGAATGCGCTGTTGGCGATAAAATCTGGGGTATTGGTTTGTCAATGAATGATAAAAAAAGATATGATATGTCTTATTGGGAGGGTAAAAATTTACTAGGATATAGTCTTATGATGGTGAGAAACAAAATAAGAGAAAGCCTCTAATTACAGATATAAAAGAATATAATAATGAAATATAAAAAGAGATTTCTTAAATGATAGCGTAAAATCATTGTTGAAATCTCTTATTTTTTCATGACTCATTATAAATCATAAACAAGTTAGAAAAATATACAATTTTTGATGCTTTATTCTCTTAAATATTCATTAACTTCATTTTGTAAAGACATTAATGATAAATCTAAATCTTCATTATTTTGTATCATCTGTTGTATCTGTGTATCCATCATTGTTAGAGTGGCATTATATTTTCGAAATTGATTTTGATTCATAGCATTTTCCATAACATCATTCAACAAGCTTAAATCAACTTGCGTATCTCCTAAGGATTCTTCGTTGAGTAGACTTAATGCTTCAGTTGATTGAATAACAGTTTTTAAAGATGATATTCCCTGTGAATAGCGAAAAAGACTTGCTTGCGTTTCTTGATCATATGTTAGTAGTTTTAAAAAATCCCAGGCCTGCTGTCCATAAGATGTACGAGCAGAAATACCCATCAATAATGAAGACACTTCACTACGACTTTCTGTCATCCCAGGCATAGGAACACAATCCCATTCAAACTGAGAATATTTTTGAACACGATAAGGATAAGGCTTATAAGTACGATATTGTGCAAAAGGCATCGGAGAAAATGCCACCTTCCCTGTATCAAAATCCTGAGAAGTCACTGTATAGCCTTTATTCAATTGATTCAATCTCTGAATGAAAGCAATCGCATTTTTTACAGGTTCCTGGTTTAAATAACATGTCTGACCTGTTTCATCAAACAAACTAACTTCATGACTATAAACAGAGTCTAACCAATCATAATTATAACAACCATATTGGTCAATCTGTCCATCATTATTCGTATCTTTTGTTACTTGTTGACAGATATTATAAAAATCATCTAAAGTCCAGTCATTACTTGGAAGATCTATATTTTCTTTTTGCAGTAATGTTTGATTCACAAACATTAATGTTGGATTACTTTCATAAGGCAAAGCATACTGATGATGCTGATATTGCCCTGCAAGCAAGGCGTTTTCATAGTAATCATCGCTATGAAACTGACTATCTTTTTGCATAAAATCATCTAAGTTCTTTAATGCACCTAGCGCACTTAAAGTATTAAAATCTTCACTTAAGACCATAAAGATGTCTGGTTCTTCTCCTTTTAAATATTGAGCAGATAACCATTCTGAATAATCATCTTTTAAAATACCACTTTCATATTCAATATGAATATCAGGATTTTCCTCTTCATATCTTTCAATAGCCTGATCAATAATTTTATAACAATCACCATTAGGTACATCCCAGTTACTTCCAGCAAAAATACCAACTTTTAAAGTTATGCGTTGAGGGCGCCAAACAACACATAAAAGACATCCCAATACAACCAGTATACAGACTATCTTTTTTCTACTCATCGCTAAAATCCTTTGTCGTAATACCTGTTTGTACCGCCCATATTGCCAGTTGTGTACGATCTCTTAAATTTAATTTAGATAAAATCGAACTTAAATAATTTCTTACTGTTCCTTCTGATAGAAAAAGCTTTTGTGCTATTTCTTTATTGGATAATCCAAATGCAACTTGTTGAATCACTCGCCATTCAGGATGACTAATATCTTGAATAGCCTCTTCATCAACCTGAATTGCATAATTATTTTGTGTCATTTTAGAAAACATGCTGAAAACTTTCGTGGCAATATCGGGATTAATCATAGCTCCACCACTATTCACAGTGACAATAGCCTGATAAAGCTCATCCATTCCTACACCTTTCAATAAATAACCACTCGCTCCATATTTAAGCGCACTAAATACGAAATCGTCATCATCAAATGTTGTCAAAATAATAATTTTTGTTTGAGGATATTTTTCCTTCACAATTTTTGTACAGTGAACACCATCCATTCCTGGCATACGAATATCCATCAAAATGACATCAGCTGTTTCTTGTTCAAGAATATGAATCACTTCAAACCCATCCGATGCAACATCTACAACCTGGATATCTTCATGTGTCCCTAATACAATTTTTAAAGATTCTCTAATCAATTCCTGATCATCTGCAATAATCACTTTAATCATTATCTGTCCTCTCCCCTTACTTATACTGGTATTTTAGCGATTGTCAAAAAGCCATGATGACCATCAAACTCTACCTGACCATTAATAACCGCAAGACGTTCTCTCATTTGTGTTAAGCCAAATCCATAATGGACATGATCACAACCAATTCCATTATCTTGTATTTTGAGATATAAGAAATGATTTTCCTGATAAAGATGAATATGAACTTCTGTCGCATGTCCATGACGCAAAGCATTCGTAATAGATTCCTGTATAATTCTAAATAAAATTTCTTCTTTTGTTTTTTCCAGATCTATATTTTCTAGTTCATACTCTAATGCAATCGTCAGATCACTTACACTGGAAAATTCTCCTATCATACGTTCTATAGCTTCTTTTAAACTATGTTCTTCTAAAGCTCCTGGTCTTAACTTATTTAAAGAATTACGAACATCTTTAATGCCCTGCCTGACAACTTTTGAAATAACTTGTAGCTGTGCTTTCGTTGCTTTAGGATTTTGATCAATCATCGCAATACAAGCATCCACTCCTGCTGCTATTCCCGTCAAGGCATGACCTAAAGTATCATGGATTTCTCTAGCCAGACGTTTTCTTTCATTGTTTTCTCCAATTTTTTCGGTAATGGCTGCATAATTTTCTAATTCTTTATTCACCTGATGCACCATATCCAATTCTTGAGAAATATGCTGATTCTTTTGTATTTCATCTACCAGATAAACAATCATAAAAGCAATAAACAATATCATATTGAGCGTTTCTAAACATGACTTACTCATCATAAAGATACCATTAATTTGTGATCCATAGATTTGAAAATATTCATTTATACTTGTCAATGGAAAAATAGCCGAAAAAACATCATAACTAGATATTAAATAAGCCACAACCAAAACCCAAATAAACCACTTAGAATATCTTCCATCTCTTAAATGAAATATACAATCACAAAAAACAAGCAACAAGATACCATTATATCCCATATACAAAAAATAAATCAAAGTAAAACTAACAATCATTTCAATAAAACTATAAATAAAATTGAGTCTTTTATGCGCAATTACTTTTTCACTACGACTATACATAATAAAGATAAATATACCATACAACATCAATGAACCAAAAAATGCAACAATGGGCTGATGTGGAAGATGCGTAATCCGATCTAAAAAATCCCTAGCCAAACGTGTGGAAACAATATATTGCGTTGTCAAAAGAATAACACTGCCATAAAAAACAACAATCAACATATTCAATATCGTCATTGCATTTCTTAAAAATGATAATAAACGCTGATAAGAATATTGCATTATTGCCACCCCGTTTCATCATACGTTTCAATATTATCTTCATTAATCAGTTGAACAGGTATGACAACTACATTTTCAATATCTTTTCCTGCTAAGTATTCATACATTTTTTCTGCTGCCAGATGCCCAATAGAAATAGGTGATTGAGCGACTGTTCCAGCTATCATTGCATGACTACCTATAAGTGTTTTCATATCAGGTGTTCCATCAACTCCATAAACAACTGTATTTTCCTGATGATGTGCTTCCAATGCAGCCAAAGCTCCTAAAGCACTTGGATCATTCAATGCCATGACAACATCAATATTTGATTGACGCTGTAATATATCTTCCATTAAAGGCATCGCCAGTTCTACCTGTCCTTCACACTCACCTTCATCTACAACTTGATATTGTGATAATCCATCTATTGTATCTAAAAAACCATCTATACGATCTTTCGCAGATTTGACATTTGTATGTTTCAACAAAACAATGCGCGCAGAATCAAATCTTTTCATCATATCATTGGCACATTGTACCCCTGCATCATAATTATCTGAAACAATTGTACAATTCACAAGTTCTTCATTTTTAACAGGTGCATCCACAACAATAACCGGTATTCCAGCTTGATGAGCTGCTTCTAATGCTGGTGTAATTTTCTCAGAATCAATGGGATTAATAAAAATACCATCTACATGATAATCAATAAATGAGTATATCTGTTCTATTTGTTTATCCACATCTAAAGCAGGATCTCTGACAAGAAGCTGATCGCCATTGTCTTCTATTGCTTTCAATAACTCATTGTTGATAACTTCATAAAAAGGATTATTCATTGTCATGTATGTCACACCAAATATGCGATTTTGTGTATTGGGATATTGATAATGATAATAAATAATACCTATCATCAATGCTCCAATGATGCCTAAAATCACTATTAATGATTTTAAATTGTTTTTAACCATGATTTCACCACTTTTCCCATAATTCTATCTTATCTATTTTTTTAAATATTCTCAATAATAAATATTTTCAAGTCTATGATTTTTTACAAAAAAAGCTCCAAGAAAATCTTGGAACCTCTTTTTAATATTGTATTCTCTTTTTGATTAATCTAAATCTTCACCATTAGAAGCAATGACTTTCTTATACCAATCATAAGAATCTTTTTTACTTCTTTCTAATGTTCCATGTCCTTCATTATCTCTATCTACATAAATAAATCCATAACGTTTTTTCATTTCTCCTGTTGTAAATGAAACACAGTCAATACATCCCCATGGTGTATATCCCATCAAATCTACGCCATCTTCTTCTACTGCTTTCTTCATTTCTTCAATATGTGCTCTTAAATAAGCAATACGATATGGATCATGGCATGAACCATCTGCTTCTTTAACATCTATTGCGCCAAATCCATTTTCTACAATGAATAATGGTTTTTCATATCTTTCATAGAAAATATTCAAGGCATATCTTAATCCTTCTGGATCAATAGCCCATCCCCAGTCAGAAACTTTGACATATGGATTTTCTACACTGTATTCACTAGAACCATCTGTTGCCTTAGAAACATCTTTATGCGCTGTTGAATCTACAGTGTTTGTCATATAATAACTGAATCCAATATAATCCACTGTTCCCTCTGCTAAGATTTTTTTATCTTCTTCTGTAATATTAATATCAAATCCTTTTCTTTCAAACATCTTTAAAGCATAAGCTGGATAATGTCCACGACATTGTACATCACAGAAGAACCAGCGATCATGCATCATTTGAACTGATAACACCATATCTGCAGGACGACATGAATATGGATAAATTGGTACCATGGCTATCATATTTCCAATTTGAAAATCAGGATTAATTTCTTTTCCAGCTTTAACCGCTAGAGCACTGGCAACTAGGGTATGATGAGCGCATTTATACATGGCTTCCTCTGGATTATCATAATCTCCAAAATGAACTCCACTGTTTGTCCATCCGAAGATATCATTCTTATAATTCATCTGATTGTTGATCTCATTGAAAGTCATCCAATATTTGACTTTATCTTTATATCTTTCAAAGCAGACCTTTGCGAATTTCACAAAGAAATCAATTGTCTTTCTGTTCATGAATCCACCATATTCTTTGGCTAAATGATATGGCATTTCAAAGTGAGATAAAGTAATAACGGGTTCAATACCATATTTTAATAATTCATCAAAAACATCATCATAAAACTGTAATCCTTCTTCATTAGGTTCTTCTTCATCACCTAATGGAAAGATACGTGTCCAAGCAATAGATGTTCTAAAACATTTAAAGCCCATATCAGCAAACATGGCAATATCTTCTTTATAATGATGATAGAAATCAATCCCAACATGATTAGGATAGTATTTTCCTTCAATCACACCATCCGTAATTTCTCTAGGCACACCATGTGCTCCTGCCGTCATGACATCTGCCACACTCAAACCTTTTGATGTTTCTAAAACACCACCTTCAAATTGATGGGCAGCTAAAGCTCCACCCCATAAAAAATCTTTACTTAATACCATCTTCTTTCTCCCTTCCTCATATAAAATATAAGCTTATAATTTTATTATAAGTATATTTTTATTGATATCAATATCTTTTAGCTTTATTAAATCATTGAAACTGTTTATGCAATATCATTTATTATACAAATATACATGACTCTTTTAATTTTACAAAGAAAGAAAACTCTGTTATTGAGAGTTTACAATAACAGAATTTATCTTTCAAAAATATTTTATGCAAAAATAGTCTCTAAAGTATGATTGACATTGCCTGTCGCAAAATCCATAGCTTCAATCTGCATAATCTTCTTTCCAAATTTCTTATTTAAAGAAGGATACATATAGGCAACCTGTGGTGCAAGTAAAATCACATCATAATCTTTTTCTACATGTTCAAGTTCTAAAACAGAATAGGCATCAATTTGAACATGAATATTCTGATTTTCAAAAGTTTCCTGCATCAAAGAAGCAAAATAGGAACTTGTGAAACCGGATGAACAACTGATTAATATTTTGATTGGTGCTAAATGCAAAATGGACTGATGACGGAAATCATTTCCACGCCCTTGTAAAAATTGCAAAAAAGATAAAATATGGTTTCTACTTGTTAACATGTCTTTAACTTCAAAATGAAGATAGAAAACATTTTGATTTGTTTGTTTATCTTCAATAGATAGTTCTACTGTATGAAGCTGTTGGTAAAAAACAACGTGAGCATGATAATTTTCATTACAGAAACAAATCATTTTCTTTTCATCACATATATGTGCATTTTGTAAGTTACCAAGCCATTTATAAAAATAATGAAATAAACGTTCTTTATTCATCAACTTCATCTCCTTTTTATTGATCAAATACTGCTGATACCTCTTTTAATAAAGATATAATTTCTAAATGCTGTGGGCAGACACTTTCACATTGTCCACATTCAATACATGCGTTTGCTGGCTTGTAATCTCCTGTGCTATGATCTTTATAATAAGTCTGATAGCGTCTATTTTCACCATACATTTTGGCACTGTTGTAAGCTGTAAATAAATCCGGTATTTGAATATGCATTGGACAGCCTGATGTACAGTAACGACATTTTGTACATGGAATGGTTGGATATGATAAAACCTGATCTGTAACTTGCTTGATCAATTTGGCTTCTTCGTCATTGATTTTTTCAAAAAGAGTCATCGTATCCAAATTATCATTCATCTGTTGTGCATTGGACATACCTGATAAAATTGTCATAACACCATCTAAGGATGCAACATAACGCAAAGCCCATGATGCTATAGATTTTTCAGGAGCGTAGTCCTTATATATTTTTTCAATATCCTCAGAAAAGCTTGCCAGTGTTCCACCTTTTACAGGTTCCATCACAACAATGGGTTTATGATGTTTTCTAGCTACTTCATAATTTCTTCTTGATTGAATGACTCCATTTTCCCAATCTAAATAGTTAAGTTGTAACTGTACAAAATCTATTTCAGGATGCTCTGTTAAAACTTTGTCTAAAAAATCAGCATCATCATGAAATGAGAATCCTATATATTTGATTTTTCCCTGACTTTTCATCTTTTGAATAAAATCAAAACATTGATATTTTTCATATGTTGGATAATGACTTTTTTCAACACTATGCAATAAATAGAAATCAAAATAATCAACACCAGTTGTCTTTAATGATTCCTGAAAAATTCTTTCAACATCTTCCTGACTCTTTAACTTCCAGGCTGGTAGCTTATCCGCTAGAGTATAAGCATCTCTAGGATATTTTTCTACTAAAGTTTGACGAATAGCGTCTTCGCTTCCAGCATACACATATGCCGTATCAAAATAGTTAAATCCTCGTTCCATATAAGAATCAACCATTCTTTGTACTTCTTGTAATTCTATATTTCCTTGTTCATCTTTTGGTAATCTCATTAAACCAAAACCCAATTTTGAATCTGATAACATATTTAACCTCCTATTGATAATTGAATAATTGTTTTGATATCTTCTTTTGTCATGACATTCTTTGAAGCAAAACGCTCAATGTTATCACTCATTTCACTAATTTCACATGTCTGTAATCCTAAATCTAAAATAGTATTGGCAACACCTAATTCCAACAATGTCTCCTGAAAAGCTTTCACCCCTTCATAGGCGATTTCATCACAAGATTTGTTTTCAGGACTTATATTCATGACATTGATGGCAAATGATTTTAAGATTGTTATATACTCTTTATAACAAGTTAATAAATATTTAGGCCAAGTAATGGCAATACCTTGACTATAAGTTAATCCAAATTTTTCTTCAATTATGCCTCCCAAAGCGCCACCAAGCCATAACGATTGTTTTCCTCTTGCTATAAGACGGCTGGTCGTCAAAGCACTAGCCCACATCAATTGAGCTCTGGCATCTTCATCATGAAGATTGTTTTTTAAACGTTTTAAAGATGAAAGAACAGTTTTGAGAATACTTTCTGCAAGTCCATCCTGAATAGGTGTATCTAAAGTCTGACAGACATACTGCTCCATCGCCTGTACAAGAATCGTTACACCATGATAAAGTGTCAATGAATAGGGAATATCATAGGTTAGCTCTGGATCTAGAATAGAAAAACGTGGATATGATTTCATAAATGATCCAATGCTGCCATGAACACCTGTATCAATATTATCAATCTCACTATTCCCATCCATTTCACTACCACTGCCTGGTATTGTGACAATGGATGCTATTGGCAAGCAATTCAAATCTTCATAACTGATTTTTCCAGTCAGAACATTCCAAATATCCAAATCATTTGCTGCCCCTAAAGCAATAGCTTTGGCAACATCTATACATGTTCCTCCACCAATCCCAATAACCATATCTAACTGATAATCTTTAACCAATTGAATTCCTTCATAAACACGATCTAATGAAGGAATCGTTACATAAGATAACTCCTGATAATCAATAAGATGGCTTTGAAGTTGCTGGGTAATACAATTATATGTTCCACTATTTTTCAGACTTTCGCCACCATACACCAACAATACACGTGTCCCTACATTTAAAATTTCATCTGATAGTTTTTCAATACTTCCTTTTCCAAAAATAATTTTTGTTGGATTTTGATAAGTAAAATCAATCATTTTCATCACTTCTTTCTTTTTTAAGCACTTTTATCATATTAATTTTGAGTTCATCAAACAATAGAATTTCTTTAAAATAAAACCCCATTTACAAATAAATGATTTTTGATATCTAATTCTGTAAATTCATTTTGAATATGGGTGTGATTCTAGAGACTCTCAAATAATTATGTTATGATAAGAAAGAGAGGTGATGAACATGTTAATAAGAGAAAGACTGGAAAGATGTGAATTTTCTAATAGTGAAAGAGTTATTATTGATTATATCTTAAAGGAAAAAATGAATATCAAAGATATGACAACGAAAGATATTGCTAATGCAACTTACACATCTCCATCGACGTTGATAAGAATTGCTCATAAAATGAAATTTAAGGGATGGAATGAATTAAAGGAAGCCTATCTTAAGGAAGAAGCTTATCTTGAAACACATTTTCTAGATGTTGATGCTAATTTTCCTTTTACTAATGATGATACGATTATGTCTATTGCTTCAAAGTTAGCTATCTTAAAAAAAGAAGCTATTGATGATACTTTATCACTTGTGACTCATGATGACTTACAAAAAGCAGTTCAAACGATTCGTAAAGCTTCCTCCATTTATGTTTTCGCTGTCAGCAATAATGGTCTTATAACTCAAGAATTTGCTCATAATATGTCGAGAATTCAAAAAAAGGTGACTATCTGCAATTTACAGGGAGAATTTGTTTATAGCGCCATGAATGCTGATTCTCATTCCTGCGCCATTATTGTTTCTTATTCCGGTGAGACACCTATTCTTTCTAGAGTCATTCAAGCTTTAAAGGTTAATCGCATCCCTATCATTGCTATTACCAATATTGGCGAAAACACTGTCTCTAAAAATGCTGATGTTGTTTTAAGAATTTGTACAAGAGAAAAGCTTTATTCAAAGATTGCAACTTTTTCTACAGATATTTCTTTTGAATATATTTTAGACCTTTTGTATTCATGTATCTTTGCCTTAAATTATGATAAAAATGTTGAACGAAAAACCAAGATTTCTTCAATGATTGAAAAAGGTCGTTTTTCAACCATTGATATTATGAAAGAAGAAGAGTTTTAAAAAGATATAGCAGCACTAAGAGCTATATCTTTTTTTCTTCCTGATATTCCCATCCATATTCTCCATGATAAATCATCTGCTTTGTCATACCACCATCAATACAGATATTCTCACCAGTTATAAATCCTGCTTTATCGCTACATAAAAACAAAACCATATGCGCAATATCTTCGACTTTCCCAATACGTTTGACTGGATGCTGTAAAACATCTGCTTCATTATAGAGAGTCTGATCTGATTCTGTTTGAATCCATCCCGGTGAAATCGAATTGACTCTAGCCTTTCCTGCCAAAGAAATAGCCAAACTATGTGTTAAAGCGCTTATTCCTCCTTTTGCTGCACTGTAACTCTCACTTTGAGGCTGACTCATACGATCTCTTGATGAAGAAATATGAATGACACAGGCACCTTCACCAAAATTATCCTGAAACAGTTTTGTCAGATAGAAAGGTGCACTTACGCCTACTGACATAGCATATTGGAATTCTTCGTAAGTACATTCATCAATCCCTTTAAACAATGGCTTCGCATTATGAATAAGATAATCTACGTGTCCATAGTCATGAATAACCTTATGATAAAACTTTTCTAAAACTTCTTTGTTTCCAATATCACCCTGAAAATAATCATTTTCCTCAATATCAATAACACAAACATGAGCTCCTTCTTTTTGAAACATTTCTGATATACACTTTCCAATACCTTTAGATCCACCTGTCACTACGACAACTTTATTTTGAAATTCCATATAAACCTCCTAATCAAATAAATGCTGATCATTCCCACTTGGAATACGGTAAAGAAGACAAATGATCATGCCAACAATAGATAATAAAGCTAAAATCAAATAAAATATATCATATGAATAAAAATCTATCAAATAACCAGCTATCCATTGAAAAACAATGGATCCTAAATTTCGACAGGTTTGAACTAAAGCTAAAGCACTCATTTGATGTTTGATATCGACAATTGTAGATACAATTTTTAAATTTAACATAATAAATAACATTGTTGATACAGCTTTGGTACATATAGAAACAATAACAACAATCAATGGTTGATGAATACAGCTATATGTTAGAAACTGAATGATCAACAAGATAAAAATACCAACTAATAATTGTTTATTTGTGAGTCTATTCATATATTGGTGAGAAAAGAAAATAACAGGCAATTCAGATAATGTTAAGATAAAGATAACTGTTGAGGTTGTATTCATTGATAAGCCCATATTTTGAAACATTGCAGGTAAATAAGTGGTATTCGTATTTGTGATAGCATAAAACAGACAGACAATGACTAAATAGATAATAAAGTTTTTTTGTAAAAGGCCTGAAGATTTTTCTTTCTTTTGCATTTTGATCTGTTTGACATTTTGTGTTCCATAAATCCCTATAACACAGAAAATAAGGCCAATTGTAAAAAAAGCATACATGGCTTCTGGAGAAACATAATCATAAATAACACCTGAGACTTTAGATGCGACAGCATAACCTATTGTTCCCCAGATTCTAATCTTTCCATAGGAAAAACGTGATAATGTTGCCATATTTTCAATAACGGGATTAGCTGCATTAAATAATCCTAAAGCAAGACTATAAATCATAGCAATCAAATAAATATTTTGTGCATAAATAAAACAAACACCTAATATAGCTGCTATCAATAAAATCAGCATATTCAATGTCTTTTGATGATAATGATCATTTAGATAACCTATGATAGGTTGAATAACCATAGATAGGATAAATGACCATGAAACAACCATTGAGACTTGTGAAGCATGATAGCCTTTATCCATCAAATAGACAGAAATATATCCAGAAAAAACAGCTAATGAGAAGAAATAAAAGAAATACATGAGTAAATAACTCAGATAACTATTTTTATAACGAATAAACACTTTGATACCTCCTGAATTTAAAAATCAAAATGATCTGGATCTGGTCCTGTTCTTTGATTTTGATTAAGTGCATTCATTAAATTTATTTCTTCATCAGTTAATTCAAAATCAAATAAATCAATATTTTCTTCAATACGTTCTTTATGAACAGACTTAGGTAAAACAACAATATGTCTTTGAAGTAACCATCTTAAAATAATTTGAGCTGTAGATTTATGATATTTGTTTGCAATCATTTCAATAACAGGAATATGAAGACAAGCACCACTTCCTAATGGTGACCAGGCCTCTAAGACAATTTTATTGTCCTGACAGAATTGGATTGTTTCTTCATCCTGCATTTGAGGATTGATTTCAATTTGGTTGACAGCTGGAATCTTATGAACTTGAGATAATAAATTTTGTAAATGAGATTTTCTAAAATTAGAAACACCTATACTTTTCACAAGTCCTTCTTTCTTCAGTTTCTCCATTTCTAAATAAGCCTCTACATAGCCTTGGGCTGGCCAATGAATCAAATATAAATCAACATAATCCAACTGTAGTCTTTTTAAGCTTTCCTTAAGCGCATCTTGAGTACGATGTTGACGGATATCTTCATTCCATAATTTAGTCGTGATAAAGATGTCTTCTCTTGGTATTCCACTTTCTTTAACTGCTTCTCCAACAGCTTCTTCATTTCCATAACAGGATGCAGTATCAATATGACGATATCCAGCTTTTAAAGCATCTAAAACAGCTTGTTTTGTGTCTTTTCCACTTTGCCATACCCCTAAAGCAACAACTGGCATTTTTTGACAACAACATAATTTTACTTTTGTATCCTTGTTCATTTTTCTCTCTCCTTTGTATTCACAACTTTTATTTGATATAGATATTTAGGATGTTGATAAAATGGTTCATCCCTCATCATCTTGGTATGTTTATATTCCATATAACCTAATATAGAAAAATACTTTTGCAAATCTTCTTCAACAAAATATCTTTGTCCATAACTTCCAAAATCATAATATCTAGATTCTATTTCTAAACCATAACCATGATAATCTTGACTTGATGATACCCTTGCGAGTAAATAGCCTTGTGGTTTGATAATTCTTCTTAATTCATGCATGATCTGTTTCATTTCTTCGTCTTTTAAATAATGTAAAGAGATATCTGCGATAACAGTTGAGAACTGATTATTTTGAAATGGTAACAATTGACGCATATCTACATGTAAAGTCTGACTTTCTGCAATAAAATCTTTAACATTCTGTAATGCTTCCAATGCATAATCAACTGATAAAACCTGATACCCTCTTTCTATAAGATAAAGTGTATTCGCCCCATTGCCACATCCTAAGTCTAGAATCATATCCTCTTGATTCATGATTTCTAAATATTCATCTAACCATTGATCATAAACTGGTTTCCCTCGACGACTTTTCGACCAACTATTCCACATTGATAATGCCATTATATCCAGCTCCTTAAATGTTCATGGAGAACATGTTGATTTTGTGTAGAGACAGGTAACTTTTTCTTAATGAAAACTTTATGAAAGTAAATAAAGTTGGTTATTGTTGTTATAAAATCCGATAATGGTTCAGCTAATACAACTGCAAAAACCTGATTTTCAATGAATAATGGCAATAAGAAGATAAGAGGAATCAATAAAAGAATTTTGCGATAGAAAGCAAAGAAAAATGATATTTTGCCTTCTCCTAGTGAATTATAGGATTGTTGACATGTAGAATTGATTCCCATGATACATCCACCTAAGATATAAACTCTTAGCATCCAGCTACTTAGTTCTATCAGTTGCGTATCATTTGTAAAAATACTGACAAATACATTTGGGAACAATTCCATAAAGAACACTGCAACAAGACTATATAAACATGTGACTTTCATGGCTAAAGATATTGTTTCCTGACATCTTTCATATTGTTTAGCACCATAGTTATAAGATATAATCGGTTGACTTCCTGCTGCAACACCTTCAATAGGAAGTAATATAAACTGAAACATTGATGTCATAATCGTCATAGCACTTACGGCTAATGCGCCACCAAAGGATAATAACTGCTGATTAAAACTGATTGTTAATAAACCTTCAGAAGCAGACATAAAGAATGGTGAAGATCCTAATGTGAGAATCTTTTTTAATGACTGCCACTCCATTTGAAAACCTTTTAACTGAATACGTATAATTGTTTTTTGACTCTTAAAGAAACCTAATACACATAAACAACTGACACCCTGTGAAATAACAGTCGCGATAGCTGCTCCTTTCACACCTAAATCGAAAGTATAAATAAAGATAGGGTCAAGGATAATATTGAGAACAGCACCCAATAAAACAGTAAACATACTGAATTTTGTATATCCTTGAGCATTAACAAAATAATTTAAGCCAACAGTCAACTGAATAAAAATTGTTCCTAAAGCATAAATGGAAACATAATCTCTACCATACTGCAATGTTTCCTGATTTGCACCAAAGAGATAAAGTAAAGGATCTTGAAATATCAAGACACTCAAAGTGATGAAAAGTGAAGTCACAATCAAACAGATAAAACTTGTTGTTAAAATCTGTTGGGCTTCTTTTTGATCTCCTTTCCCTAAAGCAATGGAGCTTAAAGGGGCACCTCCTCTTCCAAGCAAACCATTAAAGGCAGTAATAATCGTTGTCAGAGGGACACATAAGCCAATGGCTGCCATAGCTAATGCACCATCTGGCAATCTTCCAATATACATACGATCTACCATGTTATAAATCAATGTGACAATCTGTCCACAAATGGATGGAACAGCTAATGTCAATAATAACTTTGAAATCTTTTGACTCCTTAATTTTTCTTCCATGTTTTTCACCTCAGGGATATTATTTCATAATCGAAAAAACAAAAAAATAAATGTAAATGACTTTCAAATATCATTTACATTTTTTTATTTTTAACTGCTATGAATTCAAAATAGAATTTACATTCTTATATAAAACGATTATATATGCTCAGATTGATACCATATTCTTTCTACTCGTATACTTTTCATAAAGCACAGTTTTATAAATTCATATACAATTTAATCATATAAGAGACTCTTTTGCTTCTATTTATATTTAATCTTATATATCAAAATAATAGAAGCAAAAATGAATGTAATCGCATTGGCGCCAACGAGATTATAATCTTGAATATTCCATCCGTGAATAATCCATAAAAAGACACCAATGACAAACATTGTATACATTCCTAAAGAAATACCAGATGTATCTTTTGTTTTAATAACCTGATAAGCCTGTGGTAAAAATGATAGTGTTGTAAGGAATGCAGCAATTGTACCTATCATTGATATTCCTCCTCATTTATTTCAATCAGTTCATATTCACGTGTTCCAACTCCTAAATCAGCTGCTACTTCAATAGTATGAACTCCATGTAATGATTCAATTCTTTGTATCAAGGCTTCTTTTCCTGGATCTTCTGATTGATAAACCAGATCCAGACATGCCTGATCCACTGCAACAGGATCAAGACTTGCAAGAATACCGATATCTTTCATGCATGGTGGCGCTGCATGTCCATCACAGTCGCAATCTACTGATATGTTCTTCATGACATTCAAATAAACAGCATTGCCTTTAAAGTAATCCACAACACTTGAGGCTGCATCTGCCATTGCTTCGAGAAAACGATCCTGCTCTGGTAGATTATCAAATAAAACATACTGATCATCTGTCACTCCTGCTGTATGGATTAATGTCTTTCCTGCTGAAGAGGCACAACCAATAGAAAGTTGTTTCAATGCTCCTCCATATCCACCCATAGCATGCCCTTTAAAGTGTGATAAGACCATCAATGAATCATATTTAGCCAAATCTTTTCCAACATAATTTTTCTTTAAGATTTTTCCATTGGGAATATCCAGTTCCATATCAGGTCCTGTTTCATCCAACAAATCAAATGGAAAATACTTTGTCCATTCATGTTCTTCAATAAGCTTCTTATGTTTTTCTGTTGTATTTCTAGCTCCTGCATAGGCAGTATTGCATTCTACAACAGTCCCATTGACATGTTTGATAATATCCTGAACAAATTCAGGTCTTAAATAGTTCTGATTGCCTTTTTCACCAGAATGCATTTTCACTGCAACTTTGCCTTCTAGTTTTTTTCCTAAAACTTCATAGGCTTTGATTAAATTTTCTGGTGTAATATCTTTAATAAAATAAACTTTTGCTTTCATTATTTTCCTTCCTTTCATATTTTGACTTGTTTCTTTAAACATTGAAAGACTTCTTGGGGATCATGAAGATCATTTACAATCCTTTCCATAGGACACATTCCATCATGTGTTCTATTGATAATATAAGGTACTGTTTCTTCATAGCCATATTCAATATCATACAGATCAAATATCTCTTTGGCTTTCTCACTCATCACATAGGCATATACATATTGGACCTTTGATAATGCTAACAACATGGCAGTAGCTTTGCCTATCACTCTATCGACCACTATCCCATCTTCAAAAAAGTTCTGATTCTCTTTCATTGGATTCAGTATCGCTCCTATCCCATGAAGATGTGATTCATAGATTTCTCCTTTGACTTTCGCAACTAGCGAAGCATCATCTTCCTTAAGCTTTTCTTTCAACTGCTGCAAATTCATCAAAATAGCCTCCTTTGATAATGGCCATGACAACAGTAGGTACAAATATCAGCTGAATGATAATACCTGGTATTCCTGTTGTCGTTGCTACAATGACTGCTGGCAATCCTCCTAAAGGAATGTTGAACAGATATGTCGCAATTGAAATCACGATACCATAAACAACTCTTCCTGCCAGCATGGAAATAACTAAAGCTGACAGAGCTCCCCATTTCTTTTGAGCGAAATGGAACTGATGAAACATAAGTCCACTGACTGTTCCGTAAGTTGCCAATTCACACATCATAAATAAGACACGGTCTGCACTAGGCATACCTGTCACAACAAAACTTGTTAGTGGTGCAAAGATTCCTAAAAACAATCCATAAATAGGACCCAATAATAAACCACCAATAAAAACAGGGATATGCATAGGCAAAAAGACAGAACCTGCCTGCTGCATACCAATCATATGGAAAGCCTGTGGTAATAATAAAGATAAAGCCAGGCACATAGCTCCAAAGGTTAATTTCTTTGTTTTCAATTTTCTCATCTCCTAACTAAATAATGTCTTATCATTTCCTCGATCAATCTTAAAGAAAATAACTAATAACAAACTGATCACCATACACATCAAACAAATCATATAAAGATAAGAATATGAGCTCATATCCAGTATGTATCCAGCTGCATTTTGAAAGATAATGGAAACTAGATTTTTTAATGTCGCAACAATAGCTAAAGCGGTCATTTGATGTTTTTCATCAATTAATGTGTTCACAACTTTAAGATTAATCATTATAAATAACATCCCAGCAGGATGCTTGACTAAAAAAGTGACGATAACAGTCATCCACATAGGCATGTCCAATCCATATACAGCACATTGAGCACAGACCATTGTCGTCGCAATCATTAATAATGTTTTATTAGATAAACGATCCATAAAATGACTAGACAATAATACAAGTGGTGCTTCACAAAAAACAGCAATAGATAAGACTGTCGATGTTATTCCTACATCTAACCCTTTATCTGTTAACATGGATGGAATAAATGTATTGGACATATAAGTCACACCATAAAACAGACCACAAATCATTAAATAATATAAGAACTTTTTATTTTTTAATATTTCGCTTGTTTTGGCTGTATTGTCACGCTGTGATTGTTTTTGCATATGTGGCTGAGTTCCTAATAAACCCAGAATACATAAAAACATAGTGAAAACAAAAACAATAAAAATAGATTGTGGTGAAATACGTTCGTATAGAATTCCAGCTAATTGTGAACCTAAAGCATAACCAATTGTTCCCCAAATTCTTATTTTTCCATATTGATAAGGGGACGCTGTCGCAATTTTTTCCATGATGGGATTGACACCATTAATGCTCATCAAGACAACACTGTAACTGATCATAATCATGATAAGATAACGTGATAACATAAAAACAAGACCGCCCACAATCGCAATGAGAAATAAAACAGTATTCACTTTTTTGAGATTATACTGATCATTCCATTTGCCAATGATGGGTTGTGTGATTAAAGATATTAAAAATGACGCAGACACAACCAATGAAACCTCACTGGCTTTAAATCCCATGCCCATCAAATAAACTGAAATCAAAGCACTGAATAATGCCCATGATAAATAATAAAAATTATACATGAAAAAGTAACTTAAATAACTATTCTGATAACGTTGCCAAAGGCTTACACTTTTATAATTTCTGATACTTTCCATAACTTTTCTCCTTTCTGCTTTTTTAATTTAACAAAAAGGATTTCATGATAAAAGACTTGAAGGGAAGCTTCAAAACCTGTTCTAAAAAATAAAATGTATAGGCTTATATTTTGTAAATAAGATTTACAAAATATACTCTTAAAATAAAGAAATGATCTTGTTTTATTGAAAAATATTTGTCAGGATGATGTTTTTAGCTTTCTATTTTATGTTTTTTTGATAAACTAGAAATAAAGATAGGAGGAATATTATGCTTTGTGATTATCATGTACATACCAACTATAGTGATGATAGTGAATATCTCATGGAAGATGTTGTGAAAGATGGAATTAATAAAGGATTATCAGAAATCTGTTTTACTGATCATGTGGATTATGGAATCAAATATGACTGGGATGATCCAAGAGCTTGCCAAACAAGAGATGGCATGTCTTTTGCGAATGTTAACTATCCAGAATATGAAAAAGAAATTCTTGATTTAAAAGACAAATATAAAGATCAAATCACATTAAAAATGGGACTGGAATTTGGTATTCAGACACATACAATTGAAAAATATCAAAAACTATTTCATGAATATCCTTTTGATTTTATTATTCTTTCTATTCATCAGGTAGAAGATCAAGAATTTTGGACACAGGATTTTCAAAAAGGCAAAACACAGCTTGAATATAATATGCGCTATTATCAGGAAATGCTTGAAGTTGTAAAAACATATAAAGATTATAGTGTTTTAGGACACATGGATTTGATTACGCGTTATGATTTAAATGGTGTTATTGATTTTGCTTATATTCAAGATATTGTCAAAGATATTTTAGAGATTGTTATCAAAGATGGTAAAGGCATTGAAATCAATACTTCATATCATCGTTATGGCTTAAAAGATATGACACCATCTCGAGATATTTTAAAGCTTTATAAAGAACTGGGTGGTCAAATCATTACAATTGGTAGTGATTCACACCAACCAGATCATCTCGGTGCTTATATTGAAGAAGCCAAAGAAGAACTTAAAAAATTAGGATTTCAACATTATTGTACTTTTGATAAGATGCAACCTATATTTCATGAACTTTAAAAGCTAACCCCAGGGTTAGCTTTTCAAATAACTATTTGATATCAATTTTTAAATCTTTAAAGAAAGCTTCTGTTCCAATATCCACAAAAAATCCAACTGAACCTTCTAAATCTTTTCCATGTTTCATATCCTCAACAACAAGAATCAGCTTATCATTGATATAAAAGGAAGCATGTTCATCTGCAATAACTGCTTTTAATTGAATCCATTCATTCAAATCAATATCAACAGGTGCTTCATATTGTGTAATCTGATGATTTCTAAAATATTCAAAAGTATATTTTGGATATGAAAAATACTGACATCCATGCGTTTTTCTCATAGGATCTTGACATTGTTTACCATTTGTTGGTCTTACATAAAATGATTCAAATTGCTTGTCATCATCTGTAATACGATAAGCAATACCTATAAATCCTCTTGCGAAATCTGGTGCATCAGGCAATAGACGACTTAACATTTTCACTTCGATTGTTCCATTGTGAAATGAAAAATCTTTTAATTTCGCATAAGTATTTTCATCAAATTCCATGATTTTTTCAGCTTTGACAACTCTTATTACTTTTTCACCATCAAGTTCTACATTTTCAATATTTGTATGAACAGGTATAAAAAACTCTTTATTTAAATCTATTTGCTTTTCCATTGTTCTTCTCCTCTATCATAATATACTACAAAATTGATAAATTTGTAAGTAGGCACTTTTTTGTGCCATAGTTACCAAAAAGTAGGAATTATAAAAAATTGATTTTATGAATTGCATCATGATTGATACATATCATATAATTCATATATACATAACTTTTGGCATATATCATAAAAATTGACTATAAGGAGTGTTTGAAATGATCAAAAAAGAAAATTTACCTGAATGTCCTGTTGCGACAACTGTTCAACTTATAGGAAGTAAGTGGAAACTTCTCATTTTAAGAGATTTGATGACTGAAAAAAAACGTTATAATGAACTAAGGAGATCATTAGATGGTATTTCTCAAAAAGTTTTAACTGCTACACTTAAATCCATGGTAGAAGATGGTATTGTCATCAGAACGGCTTATCCTGAAGTACCACCAAGAGTTGAATATAGTTTAAGTGAAATAGGTGAATCGCTTCGTCCTATTATTGATATTATGGGAC
Source organism: Clostridium sp. AUH-JLR23 (assembly GCF_964238065.1). NCBI lineage: Bacteria > Bacillati > Bacillota > Clostridia > Eubacteriales > Clostridiaceae > Clostridium > Clostridium sp. AUH-JLR23. The sequence continues at coordinate 23,826 of NZ_CAXSKY010000019.1, read as the reverse complement.
AATGGGGAACATATTATAAAGAAACTTTGCAAGATTAAAAGGAAAGTTCAAATGTTGAAAATAACATAAGAACTTTCCTTTTATATATGAGATTTATCTGTTTTTTTGTACTTCCATAAAAACATAAATATCATCCGGACTTTCTTGCATGCCTCGTGCAATCCACTCTTTAATCCAGCCATAAATACCATAAGTCATATAAGCGACTGCATAGGCTTCTGGATTAGATAATTGATTATCTTGAATCATTAATTTTTTTAAAGTATTTCTAAATAAATAAAATAAATCTTTTTGATAAAGTAAAATATAAAAATCTTTATAAGCCACCAAATGTTCAAATAAAGTTTTCATAATCAATTCAAAAGGCATTTGATCTTGCAGCTTCCATTCTTTGATAATTTTGTCAAGATATTGTTTTAAAATATCTTCTTTATCTTTATAGTTACGATAAAAAGAAACTCTCCCAACTTGAGCTTTTTCAGTAATTTCACTAATCTTTATATCCTTTAAATTTTTTGTATTTAAAAGTTCTAATAATGCTTTTGTCATTGCCACTTTGACATATTGATTTCTTTCATCATTATACATGATGTAACACAATCCTCCTTTTCGTATCATTTTTTTAAATAACTTGAATAAGCCAACCAACCATGATACACTTGTTTCATCAGAATTTTAACAAAATAAAAACGATCTTGTCAAGATAGAAACGAAAGGAGAACATATGACTTTAACAAAAACACGTATAATGATTCTTTTGATTATTGCTATTATGGCTTTTGTATTAGGAAGATTAGCATTGAGAACTATTTTAAACTTACTTTTAGGTGGTACATTATTTGGAGGAAACTTTTTATGAGTTTAAAAAAGGGAGGACGCAAAATGTTTATATTTATATGCATAATGACATTTGTCGTTTGTTTTTTACTAGGAATAGGTTCAAAAGTTGTGTTAAAACCTTCATGGGCCAAAAATTATGAAGTGAAAATGACACCAGAAGTTGGAACATTGTATACTGATTTATCTTATAGCGAAAAAGAATCAAACCGATTTGATATGTATTTACCTCATGATCAGACAAAAAAACATTATGGATTGGTTGTTTATCTCCATGCTGGAGGGTTTACCTCTGGAGACAAATCAGGAGATAAAGATGTATTATCATGGCTTTGTTCCAAAGGATATGTGGCAGCAGGGATCAATTATACTCTTTTTAATGAAGACAATCCTGATGCCAATGTCTATACACAATCTCTAGAAATCAAAGACGCTATTCCTCATATCATTGAACAAGCCAAACAATATGGTTATTCCATTGATCAAATGGCAATTGCCGGGGGATCAGCAGGACATACTCTTGCGATGATTTATGCTTATCGTGATGCCAAAACATCCCCTGTTCCCATTCAATTGCTCTTTGGTGCTGTAGGTCCATCAAGCTTTTACAAAGAAGATTGGAATATATATGGATTTGATCAAAATACAGATGAAGCCAGACAAGGTGCAGCCGAATTATTCAGTGTCATGTCTGGGACACAAATCACATCTGAAATGATTCAAGATCAGACATATCTTGAAAAAGTCAAACCTATTTCAGCTCTCATGTGGATTAACGAAGAAACCGTACCAAGTGTTGTTGCTTATGGAAAATATGATAAAGTACAACCTTTTAAAGGTTCACAACGTTTATTAAAAGCCTATCAAGATCATCATGTTGATTATCAATACTTTGTAGCTGAACATTCCGGACATGGCTTACAAAATGACAATAAAATCTATTATCAATATATGCAAACAGTAGAAGCTTATTTAGATAAATATATACCTGTAGAGGAGTCAGTAAATAAATGATTAAAAATATGATAAAAATAATAGCTATAATTCTTTTGATTTTAATATTACTTGTTGGTTGTTTACTTTTATTAATGTCTACAATTCCATCTGTTCCAACCAATTATACAAAGACTATTAAAACAGGTGGCTCAATAGAAGCTCAATATCTTCAATTAGGCCCAAATGATATCTCATATCAAAAAGAAAAAGGAACAGAACTCACAAAGTATTTCCATATCTATTATCCACAAGAATTAAAAAAGACACAAAAACCATATCCTGTTGTCGTTATATTAAACGGAACTGGTGTTTTACCTAAAAAATATCCTGCTTTGTTTCAGCATTTGGCTTCATGGGGATTTATTGTCATTGGCAATGATGATCCAAGCACAGGATTTGGTTTATCAGCTGATGAAACAATTGACTACTTAATAAAAATTAATGAAGATCAAAATCATATTCTCCACCATCATATTGATTTGAAACACATTGGTCTAACGGGTCATTCTCAAGGTGGTGCTGGTGTATTGACTGCTATATCTCATACAAAACATCAACAGATTTATAAAACAGCTATTGCTTTATCACCCACTCATGAAAAAATGGCTCATGATTTGGGATGGTTCTATGATCTCACTCAAATTTCTATTCCCCTATTCATGATTGCAGGAACAGAAGGTGATTTTGAAACCAAAGCTGTTATTCCTTTAGAGGCCATGCAACAAATGTATGATAAAATTCCTTCACCAAAAGTGATGATGCGAAGAAAAGAGGCTGATCACGGAGAGATGTTATATTCAGCAGATGGATATGTTACAGCATGGTTAATGTGGCAATTACAAGATGACATTTATGCAAGCCAAGCTTTTCTAGGTAACAATGCTGAAATATATCATAATGATTTATATCAAGATGTTCACTATGATGAGTAACTTATCAATAAAAAAATATAATGCCTTTCTCTTAATAAGTTTTCACTATAAATGCCTGCTACAAAATCAATTTTTTGTCCAAAATGTCCCATAATTTCTCTGGCATTTTCAAGGCTATTTTCAAAAGAAACCAGTTCAAATTTTAATTGTGGCTGTATCTTTGAAATCTCTGACCATAAGTGAAATAAATAATCTACTGGTGTTGTAAAAGAAGTTCCAATTCTTAAAACATGTTGTTGATCCTGGGCTTTTTCTAGTGCCCTTATAACTGCATCCTTTGAATACTGAATAATATATTTTGCATCTCGATATAAAGATTGACCAGCGGGTGTTAATGATAGCCCTTATATGTGCGATGAAATAATGGAGTTCCAATACGTCCTTCTAAAGAATTGATTTGTTTCATAACAGCATTTGTCGATATATACAATTGTTCAGATGCTTTGGAGAAACTTCCCGCATCAGCAACCTTAATAAAAGTATCTAATTGATGGTTATACATGTTTGATCCTCCTTTCATGATATATGTACTTGAATCTAATTCACACCGATCTTCAAACATCCTATATCAATCAATACGTTTTATAGAGAATGTTTTGTTTCTTCTAATATTTTTTGAAATCCTTCAATAAAATTGACTATCTTTTGTGATGGATACAAAGGATACATTAATCCATAAGGAACATAATATTTTGTATTTAAAGGGATATTCACAAGTAAGGGATGAATATTTTTCCATAAATCAACTGATAACATCAAACCATTCATTTGATCACATAAGTTAAATGTATCAATATCATAGGCAGGAACATTGATAATTTCAATATCTGGATATTCATTTTCTATTTCATTACGTAATTCATCAATATAATCTGTATCGCCTCTTTCCACAATCATGACTTTATATCCATTCAAATCCTCTAAGTTTAAACTTTCTTTGATTGCTAGAGGATGATTAATAGATGCACTTATACATAAAGGATAATTTCTTATATGTAAAATATGAGCTCGCTGTTTAAAATGAGAAGAAGGATAAATGCCAAAAAAGCAATCTATATCATCTCCTAAATGATCTAATAAATTTTCAAAATGTTCCCTTTGATCACTAAATGATACAATGTTCATATTAAAATCCTGATATTGAGATTTCAATGTCTTGATAGCTTGAATATAAGGCGTAAAATGGCGTAAAGGTGATGTTCCAATGACAATATCTTCAACTCGATGCTTTTTCAATTCTTTCGCCTGTTTCAACACTTCATCAGAAAATTGCATTAGATATTGGGCTTTTTCATAAATATACTTTCCTTCTTCTGTTAAAGTTAATCCACGATGACTTCTATCAAATAAAACAATATCCAAATCATCTTCTAAATGATTAATTTGTTTAATCACAGCATTAGGTGAAATATAAAGCTTTTCAGCAGCTTTAGAAAAACTCCCACAATTGGCTACAATAATAAAAATAGGCAGATATTTATTATACATATTCATTCTCCTCTTTGAACTAAAAGGTTAATACTATTATAACATATTTGTCCTTCTATGAATCAATAATCTCATATATAATTTGATTGAAAATAAAGGAGGAATACAAATGAATAAAAGATTAATTGGTCAATTAGAAGTATCACCTATTGGTATGGGATGTATGGGATTCTCTCATGGTTATGGGCAAATTCCAGATCGAGTATACAGTATTGAGGCAATTAGAAAGGCTTATAAATTTGGTTGTACATTCTTTGATACTGCTGAAACCTATGGTCGTGACTTATATTGGGAAGGTCATAATGAGGACATTCTTGGTGAAGCTGTAGAACCATTTAGAAATGAAGTTGTATTAGCTACAAAACTTCATATTCATGATGAAGAAGTTTCTGAAAATATGAATCTTTATGATTTAATTAAGGGTCATTTATTAAAATCATTAAAAAGATTAAGAACTGATTATGTAGATTTATATTATTTACATCGTATTACTGAATTAGTTCCTGTTGAAGATGTTGCTTCTGTGATGGGAAAACTCATTGATGAAGGATTGATAAAAGGATGGGGATTATCACAGGTTGATGTGGATACCTTAGATAAAGCACATAAGATTACACCCGTAACAGCTGTACAGAATCTTTATAATATTTTAGAAAGAGACTGCGAAGACAAAATCTTTCCTTATTGCTTAGAAAACAATATAGGTGTTGTGCCTTTTTCTCCCATTGCATCAGGATTTTTAAGTGGTAAGATCACAACACAAACAGAGTTTGAAAAAACAGATGATGTCAGAAACTTTGTTCCTCAGTTATCAAAAGAAAACATTGCTGGCAATCAACCTATATTAGATATATTAAATAAATTTGCAGATGCAAAGAAAGCGACACCAGCACAGATTTCTCTAGCATGGATGTTAAAGAAATATCCAAATGTTGTGCCCATTCCAGGTTCTAAAAATCAAGAAAGAATCATTGAAAACTTAAGTGCATGGAATGTGGAATTAACTGATGAAGAATTTAATGAATTACAGAGAGCATTAGATCAATGTGAAATCCATGGTCATAGGGGTATTGTAGAAACACAGCATAAAACTTTTTCAAATAACTGGAGAAAATCATAATTTAAACAATCTCATTCAAAACCCCTCAGTGGGTTTTTTCTTTATACAAATTTTTTTACTATGTTTTATTTGAACATACAATATCCTTTTTTCATGTTGATTTACCTTTCAACAAAAAAAGAGTCAAATCAGACTCTTCTTAATACTTAATATATAAATACAACTATCACGCTATAAACAATAAGTGTAATCACCATATATAGTGAGATAAAAGCAGATTGAAAATCAGCATCCTCTTCTGATTGATTAAGTGGTGATATTAACATTGGTACCGCAAAACCAGTTGGACTCATAAAATAAATCAATACTGCTATCATATATATTTTATCTGCCATCATGTGAGGGAATAAGATAAAGAACCCAGCAATGATTCCTGCAAATAATACAAATCGAACGATAAGCAATTTCATAAGATATGGCAATGTTTCTTTTTTTATTTTTAAATTGTACCCTATAATCAATAAGATCATTCCCACAATTGGTGCAGTTGCCTGTGTCATTGTATTTGTATAAATCTCAATAAATGGTGTATGACTAAGATACGTGTAAAACCCAGTTAAGTTCAAAATCAAAGCTAAACAGACTGCTATAACAAACGAATTTGTAAATATAGTTTTGCATAATTCTTTTACGCTTGTATGACTAGCAGTTGTTTTCGCAACCATAACAGGCATCACAATAAAAGCTATAAAACTTCCAGCAATATCAAAAATAACTGTATTACTGGCATAGCTCAATCCTACAATAGATGTATATAATGGTAAAGCCACATTACCACCTTCTGTTGTTGTTAATAGATATGGTGAAATATGAGCAAATTTTTTGCCAGTCAATCCACTTAATAATTTTCCAATAACCATAGTCAATATAAAAGCAATAAAAACATAAAGAATAATCCATATCACTGATGATTCTATTTTTGCAGTTAATAAAATATTAAAAATCATAATAGGAAACAGAATATTAAAAACTATATGATTTGCGCCATCTTTCTGTTCAGGCGTAATCCATTTTTTCATTCGAGCCAAAGCTCCCAATCCAATCATAAAAAATACGGGAAATAATGTTGATAATGCAGCCATTTCTTCTCTCCTTTCTATTTACCAACATTATATAAATCATTTTTTCATATATCAAATACTTATATTTTATATCTTCCTATACTTGTTAAGCATAGGAAGACAAGATATAATAATAACAGGTGATCAATGATGGAAATAAGAGTCTTACAATATTTTTTAACAATCGCACGAGAAGAAAGTATTTCTAAAGCAGCAGAAGTCCTCCATATTACACAACCAACACTTTCAAGACAAATGAAAGAATTGGAAGATGAATTTCAAAAACAATTATTTATTCGCGGTAATCGAAAAATCACATTAACCAAAGATGGGATTTTATTAAAACAATATGCTCAAGAAATTATCAATCTGACACAAAAAGCTGAACGTGAATTATCAAAAGAACAAGATGATCTTTCAGGTGATATTTATATTGGTGGAGGCGAGAGTGCTTCTATGCGTTTGGTTATGAGAGTGATTGCCTCTATGCAAAAAATATATCCTCAAGTGCATTTTCACATCTTCAGCGGTAATGCGCAAGATGTCGCTGATAAATTGGATAGTGGCTTATTAGATTTTGGTATCTTTTTTGACCCAGTTAACCTTTCTCAATATGATTATTTTACTTTACCAGGCAAAGAAACTATGGGCGTTCTCATGAAAAAAGACGATCCCCTCGCCAAATACGAAGCGATTACACCACAATTATTAAAAGATAAACCTATTATCTTATCAGATCAAAATATAGTCAAAAATGAGTTGGCAGGATGGATTGGTGGTAATGAAAGAAAATTGAATATTAAAGTGACTTATAATCTTATCAACAATTCTGCTTTGCTTGTTGAAGAAGATGGAGGATATGCCTTAACTTTTGATAATATTATTCATCTTGATGAAAAGAGCACTCTCTGTTTTAGACCTCTCTTACCACGACTTGAAGATGGTATTCACATAGCCTGGAAAAAATATCATGTTTTTTCCAAACAAGCAGAAACATTTCTAGAATTATTAAAAAAAGAAGTCAATCATCTTTAAAATCATCTCAATATATTTTATTCACGATTTCATTTTTTCAATATTTCTATTTCCTTTTCATCATATCAAACTGATACTTTTCATTATTTATTTTATGATAAAAGAGTTTATAAATAACAATTGAAGTATTTATAAACTCTTTTATTGATATTATACTTTTTAATCATGTATTTTTCTATCAAGTACAGTTTTGACAAATTCTGGATCAAAATGTTTTGTTCTTGAACCTGAATATCCCATGTCTAATGATGCAATCTGCTTCATTTCAGTATCATTTAATTGGAAATCAAAAATATCAATATTTTCAATAATTCTTTCAATATGTGTTGATTTAGGAATCACAACAACACCTCTTTGAACATTCCATCTGAGTAATACCTGTCCAACAGATTTTTGATATTTTTTTGCAATCCCTAATAGCATTTCATCTTCAAATGGATTATATCTTCCTCCACCAAGTGGTGCCCAAGCTTCAGGAATGACATCATACTGTTTCATTGTTTCTAAAGCTTTTTCCTGTGTAAAGTAAGGATGTAATTCAACTTGGTTGACCATTGGTTTGATTTTGACTGTTTCACAGAAATTGGTTAAAACATGAGGATAAAAATTAGAAACACCAATAGCTTTTAACTTTCCTTCTTTATAAGCATCTTCCATCGCTCTCCATGCTGAAAAATAATCTCCCATGGCCTGATGCAATAAATATAAATCAATATATTCTAAACCACTCTTTTTTAATGAAGCATCAATTCCATAACGGGCTGCATCATAGTTTTTCATATCCTGAACCCATAATTTAGAAGTAATAAACAAATCTTCTCGTTGACAAATACCTTCATCAATAGCCTGTCTGACAGCTTGTCCTACTGCATCTTCATTTGTATAAGAAGCCGCTGTATCTATTAAACGATATCCTGCTTTAATGGCCTGATATACTGATTCCTGACATTCTTTTTTATCAGGAACTCTAAAAACACCAAAGCCTACCATTGGCATTTTTAATCCGTTTGTTAATGTGACATATTCCATTGCTTCCACCTCTATTCTTCAAAATGACATTTTGTAGTTGCTAACATTTGGAGTGATTCTGGAGTCACTTTATAGAATGGCTCATGTTTATTCACTTTTGCAATATGAGCCATATCCTCATCAGTTAAAGTAAAGTCAAAAATATCTGCATTATCTTTGATATGTTCCTGTGAGCGACTTCCAGGCACTAATCCAAATCCCATTTGTATATGCCATCTTAAAATGATTTGAGCTGGTGTTTTCTGATATTTGTCTGCTAAATCAACAAAAACTTCATCATTCAACATATCTGTATTTCCATGGCCTAAAGGATACCATGACTGTAAAGCTATATTGTGTTGATCACAAAACTCTTTCACAGCTTCAGCTGGATAATATGGATGACATTCAACCTGCATAAGTGCTGGTACAATTTCACATTGGTCTAATATTTCCTGGATTTTTTCGACTGGAAAGTTAGAAATTCCAATAGCTTTAATTTTTCCTTCTTTATATGCTTTTTCTAGCATTTTATAAGCATAGATATAATTATTCACTGGATGATGTAATAACATAACATCAATATAATCCACACCTATTCTTTTTAAAGTCTCATCAATCGCATGATCATCTTCATATAATGTTGGACCTAACTTTGTTTCTATAAAATAGTCTTCACGTTTTTTACCAGATTTTTTTAATCCTAGTCCAACTTCAACTTCATTGCCATATCTATTCGCTGTATCAATAAGCTGATAGCTATGATTTAATGCAAAGCTCACATTATCAATGATTTGATCTCCTGATTGAGCAATTGTTCCAAAACCTAGTTTTGGTAGTTTCATGTTGTTATTTAAAGTTAAATATTCCACTTTGACACCTCATTTCTATTTCTCTACATATATTTTAAGAAATTCTTTGAGAAAAGTACAATATCAAAATTTAATACTGTTATTCTATAAACGCATAGCCCATATAAAAATATCGTTCAATTTCAATTTTAAATACCTACAATATAAAGAGATAAAAATATCGTGATTATCAACTAACTATTGTAAAAATTATAGAGAATGTTATATCAAACCTGACTGTCTTTTTATAAAAAAAGAACTAACCCTTATGCTAGTTCATACAGGTATAGATTCTAATATATATTTATCGTTATGAAATAAATACTGTCATTTTCATCATAGTTTTGAAATGATTTACTTTTTATATTTCAAATGTTCTATTAATCCTTTAGATGGAGTTGATGCAGTTTGAAAAGCTGTTCTCATTGTTTTGGCTTCATTTTCTCCTTGTGAACAAATTTCTGAAATAATCTTTTGAGCATTAGATATTTCCTTAGAAGATATACAAATTCTAATAGTTGTCCCATGAAATGATGTTTCGCCTGTTTCAGTGCCTTGATTATCTACAAGCAGATAATTTTCACCACTTATGATACAAAAGCTTCCGTTTAATTTTTTACATATTTCACTAACCATATAAAGCCCAAATCCAGAATTAGCCCATTCATCAGTACTTCTTTGTTTTGATGAAGGTCAAAAAGCTTCTGATATCCCTGTCTTTAATGCCCAGTATAATGCTTCTTGATTATTCGTAATATATTCTTTATGTGCAGTATTTTGTACTGATTTTCTTCATTTTTTTATATTTAGCTATCATATTTATTTTGTTATAGCTTCTCTTCAATCTCATTACGCATCAATATATGATTACTTTTATTTTACAAACATTCTTTCATTCATCCATAAATATATCTTTGTTTATATAAAAATTTTATTTTATAGACCAATTTATAACATAATTATTTAAACTATAACAAAAATAAATGAATCATGTATATAAACAATTAAAGATATACTACCATAATGAATAATGATATGAGATAGTGCATAAAATGGTTGAAACTGCGTATACTATCAATGTAGTTCAATGTATTGACAACGAATTACATTTTGATATAATGATGGTGAGAGAAGGAGGCGAATGAAACATGGCACAGATGAGCTTCAGAATCAATGATTCAGTCAAGAAAGATTTCGAAAAGATATGTGAAGAACTAGGTTTGAATCCAACGACTGCATTGACAATCTTTATTAAAAAAATGTGTAGAGAACGCAGAATACCTTTTGATGTTTCTCTATATAACAGTGATACTCTTAAGATTCTTGATGAAACAGCAAACAATCAGAATCTCAGCAAATCATTTGATACTGTGGATGAATTATTCGATGATTTAGATGCTTAAAATCAGGTATCATCATACCTTCAAAAAAGACTATAAGCTAATGAAGAAACGTGGAAAGGATTTGGCAAAGCTGAAATACGTTGTTAATGAACTGGCTAATCAGCGTCCACTTGATGAAAAATATCGTGACCACGAATTGACAGGCCATTATAGAAACTTTAGAGAATGCCATATTGAGCCTGATTGGCTTCTCATTTATAGAATAGAAAAAGGTGAATTGACACTTGCATTGGTTAGAACAGGTACACATTCTGATTTGTTCTAAAAAGGAATCCAGACAATCTGGACTCCTTTTTTCATGAAAAAATCTTCTTTATTGATGATATTTCTTATATTCATCCATATCGACATAATATTGTCATTTATCATAGTATAAATTCCCATCTATGAGCACATATGCTATATAAAGTTTCAAGCTGACTTTATACGCTCCGGTAACAAAATAAGTCCTTTCCTACGACATATTGAGGAGATGGTGTAAGAAACAACAAAAAAACTACGAAATAGCTTCCGTAGTTTCTAAAAAAACATATCATATTAAGTTAAAAATCACTTTAAAAGTGCCACCAGTTTGCCACTAGCTTACATTTTAACTTCAAAATTCCCTGATTATATGGGCTTTTTTTCTTTCTATTCACCAACGTATGATAAGTTTGAATATATTTTAGTTTTATTAAGTATTTTTATGGCTGTATTTAGTGTAATTTTATCTTAGTTTCTGCAGATTATTTTTATTTACAGAACATCTTAGTACCAAAATAGTACCATCAACTTATAGAAATAGTTAAGTTTGTCTTACTTTGAATTACTATAGAGACATCCCGATGGTATAATTACCACTAGAGAGATGTTTCACTTGACTTACAAACGCTGTTATACACCTTTAAATTTTTCCTAATGATAGGTATTCATTCTAGAATATTCTATTTCCTCTAATATAAAATTTATATTTTCTCTGTATTCAAAGCAACATCAGATGTTAACTAATTTCAATTCTAGGGATATACCCTTCTATGATTAGATTTATAAATAAACAACTTAAGATTTTCATTTTCGATATTTTTGCTTTTAATCTAGATTTACGTATTATGACGTCTTACCTATCTTACTGTATTACTAATTTTAGCGACTACATTTTTTATAAAGTATAAGTGAAGCCTATTTTTCTAACCCTACATACAACATATTATACCATCCAATTGATTACCTTTATACCAAAATATTATTCGACTCTTTTTTGATGAACATATTATTTTTTCTTTATATTCTGCTATTTTTAGAATTAATTCTTGACAAATATGCTATAATTATATTATACAAATGTATACACTATTAAAAATATACTTAGAATGTGAGGATAACCAATTATGTATATGGCTTTAGATATTGCTCGTTATATTATTGAAAGATGTAATTCTACAAATAAAACAATTAGCAACTTAAAATTACAAAAAATATTATATTTTATACAAGCAGAATTTTTAATTTCAAAGAATCAACCATGTTTTTCTGAAAAAATTCTGGCTTGGGATTTTGGACCAGTCGTCCCAGTGGTTTATTACAAATATAGAATGTTTGGAAGTGGTAATATACCTTGTATTAAAAAATCACAAATTTCTCATCTAATTTCTCCAACTGATAAAACACTTTTAAATGGAGTCATTGATGAATGTGCCGAATATTCTGCATCAGCTCTTGTTGAGATTACACATAACCAGACTCCTTGGATAATGGCATATGAACCAAATAAAAATAATGAAATTACTATTAAAAGTATAAAAAAATATTTTCAGGAGGATTAAAATATGTCCTCAATTAATATTAAAATTAATAAAACTACCAACCAGGTAGAATTTACGATTGACGATAGAGTTATTACAGAAGAAATGTCTGAAAAAATGACTGAAATTTGTGATTTATTATATACAGATAGCAATCAATTCGATGAAAAAAAAACATATGATAAAATTTTTCAATATATTAAAAATTATGATAGACTTTTATATTCTCAGATAAGCAATGTGGTGTATGCTCTTTATAACGAGCATACACCTGAAAAAGCAATGAATGATTTAGGAACAATGATTTCTAATATTGATAAAATTGTTGCTTATACCGGTACATCTGAATATAAAGAAAAAAAATCACAAACAGTTCAATTAGAATATAAAAAAATATTTGAGGATACAGAAAAAACTCTTATAAAAATATGGGATCATGTAAACTTAGCACAAACACAGTATAGTGGCTTGAAACAAACTGATGAAGAATATGTAAGAAAATTTAATAAAAGTATAGAACCTTTCAAAGAAAATCTCATAAAAGATATGAATGCACAACTTCTTACTATGGTAAGTATTTTTACTGCATTAGCATTTTTGGTATTTGGTAGTATTAGTTCGATTGGAAATATATTTTCTAACCATGAAATTCCTTTATTAAAAATTATCATTATTGGTTCTGTTTGGGGATTATGTATTCTGAATATGATATTTGTTTTCTTATTTTGCGTTGGAAAAATGACTGGATTGAATTTTAAATCGAGCTCAGAACAAAATGCTAATATCATCCAGAAATATCCTATCATTTGGTGGAGTGATTTGATTATAGTAACAATCTTAGCAGGCAGTCTATGGACTTATTACGTACGTAAAGAAAATATTGATTCAGGCTTTAATGTATGGTGTAGTTCCCACTCAGAACTAGCTATGTGGGGAGGATATATTTTGATTCTACTAATATTTTCAATTTTACTTTCTGCTCTGATAAAACAAACATGGAAAAAGGATATTAAATCTTAATGAATTATTCATATTATTACTTTTCTCTTTATCTATAATTGTATTTGATACCCTCTTGATATAATATTGTTGACTTTTTAAAACTATAATATTTAATAGTTTATATACAGAGCTATTGTGTCGAAGTCATGTTCTCCTATAATCAACAATTTAAAATATATAAATTAAAAATAAAATATGTAATACAAATTTGCATCTCCGTGACCAAAAAGTTTTGGTACTCTAATTCGTTCAAAATATTAAGAGGAATATTGATGAAAAATCAGTATTCCTTTTTATATATCAGGTATTTTTGAGAAAAAATTAGGATAATATCTAGTCCATATTTTCCTCTATTATTTATTGGCACCTCTGGGATTAACGATACATTTGATTTTGTTTGTTCATGCATTGTATGCTTATCATATTTGTTTTGAGAATATTAAATTCTGTTTATTTGACATTAGAAATTTGTCTACCATTTGCCTTGAATAAAAGCTTCTTTACATAGTTGTTCTTCCCTTCACATAGGCCATTGGATATACGTTTGCCATTGCGCTAGATAATTCAATTGAGTATTTCTCGATTCCAGTGTTCAAGTATTTTTACAAAACCTATGCTTTCTTAAACCTGTGTATATCAGAACCTTTTAATTACACCACTAAACTCTTTTCTTTTGTCAACGTTAACGACTTCTTCTTTAGCATTGTATGCTTGTTTAAGCTCGTCATCCAAACTAAATAAGGTTTCAAATATCTTATTTTCTGTTGTATGACATTCTAACAACTTTTCATATTTGAAAACTTCATGTTCTACGTTCTTTCTAGATTTTAACAATATTTTGTATCGATGTTTTAATCATTTGTATTCGACCTTTTTTCATGTCTCTAAACAGATTTTTAATAAGTAATTAAACCAGAAATCATTTGTCTTTTATTCAAGGATTATCAATTATCAGGTAATTTTCAAAATTCATAATAAGTATAGGATATTAATACATGCTATTCTTAGAAAAGTGAAACTCATTAATCAATAGAATTATAGGAAGAGTATGTCTTTCAACTCTAACGAAAGTATAATTCTAATAGAAGACCAATCATCATAGGTTATAGGATTTAAATTATAATCCAAATATTAATTTCAGAATATGAATCATTATTATCTATCGTTAAGGATTCAACAACATCATCCTCAATATCATACAATTGCAATAATTTTTTATTCATCATTTTTATTTCTCCAGGACCAGATGATAAAATTGTATCGAAAAAAGTGAGGATAAATCACATCCCCACAATAATTTAGAATTTAATTATTAAATTATTCATTTTTAATTGCCAATTATAAATCTCTACATCGAAAAATACTATTAGTATTTTCAATTAAATTATTGAGTATCATTACAACAGCTCATTAAGTTTCATAGTTAAATTATTCTCCATGATATCCAATTTCCTGTGTATCTCATCTAAAGGATAAATATATTTTTCTACAAATTCATTTTGCTCGCAAAGTGGTATATATTCTATATAATAAGATTTTAATTCACTATCACGAATTGTTAATTTTGATGTGCCATCAGCTAAATCTGCAACTAATTGTTTTCTGATTGCTTCTAAATACCAATTGTAAAATTTCAAGTTAATTGGATAAATATCAGCATAATCTTTGTTTGGAGTGAGAACTAGACAAAGATTACTTGCAATGAATTTTCCACTTATGTACTGACTTTTTCCTAAAGAACCTCCCGCTGAAATCGCATATACAAGAGCTTCACAATCATGTGTATAAGTATCGTGTTTTTTTCTCTCACTTGATGCAGTAATAAAATCATACTTTCCATCATCAACATTTTTAGTTGAAGCAAGTGTTCCTTTTACGGAATCAAATATATGATCAAATCTAACAAGTTGATGCTTACTATCTCGTGGATTTTTCCATCCAGAACAATTTAATTCCTTGTTTTTATAAATATAACGTAAAGAAGATATCCCATCTAATTCTCTTCGATTATTAATCACATCCAGAATATTGTTTTCAATATCATTCCATTGATTATTGATATCGATACGACCTTTGTGTTGAATACTTACAAATCCGTCATTCTCAAGATTATAGAACATCACCATATCATCCATATGATGTGGAGTTTTAGTAAATCCGAAAATAGATGTATTTACTGTTCGCCCTTGCTCATTAAATAAATTATACGGCATTTTTATCACATAATCTAATTTTGCAAAACGAAGTATTTCTTCTGTTAATCCTCTTTCACCTTGATGTTTTGTTAAAGTTGGTGTTGGCATAATAACAATCAGCTTAGCATTTGGCTCGAGATATTGAAGTGCTTGTTTTACAAATTTAATTGGATTATCATTTTCATAAGGTGGATTAATAATACATTTTGTTGGTTTTTGCTCACGAATATATTCGAGCAAAATGTCATCATGATTATCCACTATTGCTTCACTGTTGTCATGCAATAAACTACTTCTATATAATAGATTTGAACGTCCATCTCCATGAAGAAACATATTTGAGCAAGCAAGAGCAAATAAAACAGGATCAATTTCAAATCCAATTATCTGTTTAGAACAAATTTTATCAATTTTTTCTAAATTATCTCCAGCTAAATTTGTAAGAACTTCAAGGGCATCCATTAAAAAACCACCTGGACCCATACATGTATCCAAAATAACATCATTTACATCTAATCGAGCCAGTTTCACCATTAGTGATTTAACATGATCAGGTGTAAGTATAATATTTTTATTTTCTACTTTACCAGCTCGTTTTAAAAATAATTTATATGCTCTTCCCAATACATCTCGTTTTTCATCATGAATAAAAGGATAATATATTTTCTTTTCAATAAGATTAATAATTTTTTTATAATCGTCCAATGAAAAGTCAATTGTAGAGATAAACGCAAACCTATCTCGCCAACTAAATTCTTTAGAAAGATTATTTACTTTTCCTTTAAGCTCAATATCAATAGCTTCAAGCAAACGTTTATTAAGATTATGTGCTTCAAGTAGTGTTAATGATGTTGTAGCTCGTTCAGTTTTTGATGGTGGTCTTACTGAATTATAATTTGCACGAAAATCATCATTACGCAAAGCAATAAGTATTCCAGAAAAAAACAAACTCCTGTCTGTATCTCGTACCTTATTATGAAATGTTTCATTTAGTTGTTTGATAATTCGAGTTAATTCTTCATCAGAGATGGACTCCCCTGAAATTTTCTTTACATATGTTTTAGAAATATTTTCTAGTGACATTAAACTATCACGAACTTGAAACATTGCAATTTTATTATCTACAGAGCTTTTATAATAGTATGTTGTTTTAATTTGGCTTAGCTCTTGCCCAGAAACTGCAATTCCCACTAACCCCTTATTTTTAATAGAATTATTATTCATATAAAATAAAACTTCTTCTTCTGCTTTAGAATGTTTGAGGGCTTTTGCTTCGACAATAATTACAAAATCTCCCATATCTTTAAAAAAATCAGGATATCCATCGTAATTAGTACCTTTTTTTGACACAAATCCATATGATTTTGGGATAGCACTTTTTTCAATAAAAGTACTAGCTCCATAGTAATCACGAAAAATATTTTCAGTAATTGTTTCTGATACTTGTTTTTCTATTAAACTATTCATAATTTTTTCACCTCTTCTCTATAAAAATAAACCAATCAATTTTTCTCTATTCTGAAATCTAATCATGAATACTAATCATAATTATATTTTTATTTACATCTTTTTTATGGATGCGGATAAAAAGCATAGTTAGATTCCCCTCTAATTATATATCTCACTGTAACATTTGTCGAGATTTTAGTACAAATTTCAGATATACGTACTTATGGATATTACAAAATAATTAATTTAATGTTTTTCTATTATAAATACGCAAATACAACAAATTCTTACTATCGCATATTTTTACTTTTATCCGAAAAGTAGACTTTTCCTACCTTAATTCATTTTATTCCAAATAGTTTCTTCTATATTGCTTTTATTATTATTCATCTCTTGAAATCATTTCATCTGATCTTGTTCTTTTAACTTTCGTGTGTTATGTTTCTTGATACTTTGTATTGTTCTATAAAAATTTCATATTGTTTGTTAAACTCTTTATCAACACGAATCAATTCTTCATTCAGTTCATCTTTTGTTCGTTAAGATAGGTAATGACCTGGATGTTTTTCTTTTAATATTCTTAGATACTCTCTTCCAAATCTAGATAAATTTGGTAAAGGTTTTTCTTGTTTTAATGATGGAATTTCATAATCTCCTACTCTGTTATATTTGATTTCTTTCATGATTTTATCTCCTATCTTGCATCTCTTTGTTTGATTTTCTTTTGTGCAATTCTTTCAATATCTTTATCAAAGCTACGATTTCTAATGTTCTCACATGCTTTGATTTCTAATCTTAGCTTCTTGATCTCAGGTGTAAATAACTTAGCTCTTGCTGACCATTCTTCTTTTTCATCCTTCGTTCTTGCTCGTTGTCGTTGATAATAACACCCTTGTCTTTGTTTTAATAAGTCATTAAGTTCATCTTGTTTTTGTTGTTGATAGCCATTTAATTGATCGATATCTTCAATCTTGTTCTTGGCAAGAAGTTCAATTTCTCTAGAATATTGATCCATTTTCTTGAGAGCTTGCCTTGCTTCTTTGGAAATATGTTGTTTTCTTGTAGGTAAGATATTAATTGAAATGAGATAAGCAATATGGATTCCGGCAAGTTTTGGCAACTGTTTTCTTTTATAAAGTTGATAGTATTCCTTACACCGATAATAGCTTTGTATATGTTCAACGTTTTGAGGAAGGATCCATTTGTCAGTCAATCTTTCTTCAATTTCATCAAAACGATACTTTTCTCCTAATGACTTTAGATAGATTGGTTCATTGCAATATGGATGATAAACAACATCATCTCCATCAACCCTATCGAATTCATAACCTTTCTTTTTCATATTATCCTTTAAATCTCTAATGCAATTACTTTCTTTTACAAGAGCATCTATATCCTTTTTTATGTCATTCATATAGGTTTTCATGATATGATAATTCAACTTTTTTGAATCATACGATGGATCTTCAATGATTGATAATCCATATTCTTTGCATAGTTCATCGGATGTATTTCTCATGTGCCAGTAATCTTTTTTGGTATTGCAGAATCGTTTTCCATCAACGAATGAAGTTGAATTTAATAAGATATGATTATGAATATGGTTTTTGTCTAGGTGAGTGGTAACAACAACTTCGAAACGATTTCCAAACACTTTTTGGGCAAGCTTTACTCCAATTTCATGTGCAATATTTGCATCAACCTCACCTATTTTAAATGACTGATAGCCATGAAATGCTACGATTCTTTTATGATCATGGAACAATTTCTTGGTCATCTGCATCGATTTTAATGGGGCAAATGCATCACAATTAAGACAAGTTACATACTGTTTTTGTTTAACTTTATTATCTTGGCTGATGTAATCCAAGAGCGTTTGCATCGTCTTTTTTTCATCTTCAACATACTTGATAACGTTATCCAAACGATCTCGGATAGCCCAAATTGATGTTACTGCTTTGATCAGCCTCTTACTTTTTCATCAAGATTTTTGATCATTTGTCGTAATTCCTTGATGGTTTCTGCGATGGTTTTTAATGATATGTCTTGTCTATTATTCAATGCTCTTGCTATCTGATTTAGGTTATTACCAATATGATTGAACTCATTTTTTAACTTATAATACTCTAAATCAGGTGGTACTTTTATCTCTTTACCTAATATACAAGCTCTAGAAAATGCTTCTCTACTTAAGCTCGTTCTTTCTAATTTATTGTTTAAGATTTTAAATTCATCATCATTAAATCGTATCTTAATTTCATGATTTCTTTTCATATGAACCTCCAATCTTGCTGGTCATACCAGCTTTTGATTTTGTATTTTGGGGACAAAATACGTTGCTTGCTAATACATAAAATCTTAAATTTAACTTATTTAAGGAGTGACGATGTGACGGTTAAAAGGTATTGTCAGACAACTGTCACACTGTCACTAAATTTCTTCATTTCCATGATATCTTAAACAAATTGGTCTTGCTTTATTTTGTCGTGGTTGCTTCTCGTAAGAGATAAATGTTGACTCTAGGATATTACAGTTTTTTGCTAGTAAAGCTTGAAGCTGTCTTCCTGTCAGCGAAAGTGAAAGAATGGATGACAAATCTTCATGAGAACCAATAAATTCTTTTTTTCGAATGATAAAATTAATAACTTTCATAACATTCTCATCAACATCACCATCATCCTCATTTTCAGTGATTTCTAAAATCATACTATCGTTTTGTAATAGTGTCATTTCATCATCTGGTATATCTTTCCCTTGTATTGCTAACTGTCGTGTCTTAGATAAATGGTTTTTCTTATACATAACAAGGATTGAATCAGACCCGGCTGTTAAACCTCTACTTCCATAGATTGAATCAAAAGGATGATTGACATCTACCTCTTTTTTTACATGTGTTATTAAAATAATCGCAATATGATATTTACAAGCTAATTCATGATAAGCTGTCGCTTCAGCATACTCACTATCATAATCTCGGTCTTTTGATTTTCTTATCTTATGGAATGTATCAACCACTACAAGTTTTAAATCTGCATTTCTTTGAAGCTCTTGTTCAATTCTTAATTCTAGATCATACAAATGATTCGGCTTTAGAATATCAATAACAAATTTATCATTTGGGTCTACTTGCATTCTTTGCAATCTTTTTTTGATTTTTGTCTTTTTATCTTCAAAAGCAAGATAGACCGCTGTTCCTTTTTGTACTTTCTTTCCTAAGAAATTTTTACCTTCTACAATAGCATCACATAGCTGCAATCCAAAAAACGTTTTTCCTGACTTTTGTGGTGCACCTAAAAGAGTTAGACCTACCGATATCATATTTTCAACAATATCATCTTCATCATCATCTTTAGAAGCATAAAGTTGTGTTAAAGTAAACGATCTTTCATACTCAATTTCGTTTCGAAATTGAACTAAACCTTTTTTATATTTTAAAGTACTTTGAATAATACGTTCAATTTCTTGAATTTCTAATGGTGGTTGGCATTTTACTTCATTCTCTTTTTTAATACATTCATTGATAGCCACATCACTAAATCCTTTTTGTTGTAAGAAACACGCCATACGAAATAGATAATCGTTCCTACATCCTTCATTAACGATATCTTGACTTGTAAATGAACTCTCTCTGTTTTCTTTATGTCTATTTAAAAAGTTTCGTATTGCATCATTTATTTTAGCAACCGGTTCTTTATTAACAAACTGATATTTATTACCATCTATCATACTTGGCGGTGCTACAATGTAGCCACCTTTTCCTCTTATATCAATACCATCATACAATCCTGTACGTGTTTTAACTCCTTGTTGGTCATCATAATAGTAAAGATGAAATCCCCCAGAGGGAGATTTCACCATTTTTGTGGTAGGTAATTCTTTTCCATATTGTTTTAAAGATTCAATTCCATTATGTTGATTTTTTATATCAACATCTATAACAAATAATTTTTCACCTGTTACGATACCAATATTATATTGTGGATTTATATCCCACCAATATTCAATAGTATCTGGATTCGTGGTTGCTTCTTCTATCCATGAATGAAGAACTTGCTTTCCTTTACTGTTTGGCGCCAGTGGAAAGACTCGTAGCCCTTCTTTAGCATAGGCTAGTGCACTTTCTTTTAAACTAGGCATGTGTTCCACCATACCACTTTTCATTAAAATATCTTGCAGGGACTTTACCAGAAATAACTAAATATCCTTGTTCTTCTAAATAATCATTCATCTCTCTCATCACTGCATAAGCTTTACTTTTACTAACTCCTAATAATTTAATTACATCGTATACATCATAATAACTTTTTTCAATTTCCATAATTTCTATTCTCCTTCTTTTAATATACTATCAATACTTACATCTAACGCATCAGCAATTTGTCCGATAGTTTTGAGTTGCCCAATCCTTTGACCTCTTAATATTGCAGAGATTGTACTATAAGACAAGTTGTTGATTTTACAAAACTCCTTTACTGATAATTGACGTTCTATCAGTAAGATTTTAATTCTTGTTGAATCAACCTTCATATTCCCACCTCCTTTTATACTCAATTTGAGTTATTTTCAATTAAATAATAGCATATATTAGGTTGTTGTCAATATAAATAACTCATTTTAAATAATTTTCATATATTTTTATTCAAAATGAGTTATATTTATTTACAAGTTGTACAAATTTGATATAATTAACTCAAGAAAGGAGGTTAAATACATATATATGGCTACTTTTTCAGATATATTAGCAAGAGAACGTAAGAAAAAAGGTCTATCTAAAGCCGAGTTAGCCAGACGGCTCAATATCCCTTATACAACTTATCAAAATTATGAAAATGGTCGTGAACCTAAAATAGATGTCATCAAACAAATATCTGATGAACTCTCTATTTGCCCAAGCGTATTTTTTGACTTAGATAACGAAGATTTTCTTTTTGATCATAACTACTATCCTGTACAACATGATGAATTAAAAGATATTTTATTATATGATTCTGGTAAGTTCTTTGACATGAAAGAAAATTTTGATAAAGAACATGAAAAAATTGGAGATTATGAAATAAAAATTTATACACTTTTCGATGAATTCTATGCATTATTAAAGGATTTTCGTAAGCTTTCATTTGTTTCAGTGGATAAATTTCAATTTGAACAATTGCGTAATGATGCTTATCTTCTCATTAAGAGAAGTTTACAAGATGCACAATACCAATACCAAAAAGTTGTATATGAATCTCAATTTATGAATGAAGAAACAATTAATCAATATAAAGCAAATAATCCAAATTATAAGAAAGATATTATTTACAAAGTTCTCTTTACAAACAAAGAATTAGACCTTGATTTAGAAGATGATCAATCAATTGATACGATGTATCGTGTCGCATTAAAAAAATATTACAGTAAATAAAAAAAGCACTCCAGCGCCAACTAGAGTGCACAGCATGAAAAAGAATTACCTACCACAGCAATCATTTTTCATGCTCCAATTTTAACATGAAAAGGAGCGAAATACAATGCCAACATATTATGATAAGAAAACCAAAACTTGGTTTTGTAAGTTTTATTATACTGATTACAAAGGTGAGAAAAAGCAAAAGAAAAAAAGAGGATTCAAATTACAACGTGAAGCTAAAGAATTTGAACGACATTTTCTAGAACAACAAAGTACAAATCTTAATATGTCATTTGAAAACTTTGTTAAACTTTATCAAGATGACATGTCGCCTCGACTGAAACCAAAGACATTACATGTTAAAAACAATATTATCGAGAAAAGGATTCTTCCTTTTTTTAAACAATATCAAATGAATGAGATTACTGCCATAATAATAAGACGATGGCAAAATGAGCTTATAAGCCAAAACTATTCTGAAGCATATTTAAAAAAGATAAATGGAATACTAAATGCCATTTTTAATCACGCTACAAAATATTATGATTTAAAAACGAATCCTTGTACTAAAGCTGGAAGCATTGGTAGCCATAAAAGCAAAAAAATGCAAATTTATACTATCGATGAAATGAAAACTTTATTAGAAAACGTACAAGACTATAATGATTACACTATATTCTCTACTCTTTTTTACACAGGTATGAGAAAGGGTGAATTGTTTGCATTGCAAAAAAAAGATATAGATTTAGATAAAGGAGTTATTCACATTACAAAATCATATCAACGTATTAATAAAAAGAATGTCATTACATCTCCTAAAACGCACAATAGCTATAGGGATGTTAGTATTCCTCAATTCCTTGTAGATATTATTAAGCAATATATTGATAATCTCTATAAGCCAAAGGATGATGATTATATTTTTATGAATCATTACACAAAAGCTAGAGGGCGATTGAAATACGCACAAAGAAAAGCAAATCTTAATCCTGAGTTTACCATCCATTCCTTTAGACATAGTCATGTTTCCATGCTTATTGAATTAGGTTATAGTGCACTCATGATAGCAGAACGTATAGGTGATACCGTTGAAACAACATTAAAAACTTACAGTCATTTATACCCTGATAAACAAATTCATCTCGTTAATAAGCTTGATGAATTAAACAATAGTACCAAATTAGTACCAGAAACTCCTCAAGAAATTGAATAGGGGCTAAGAATTAATATCTTTCGCCCCTTTCACAACACCGTGCGTAGGGTTCCCTACACGGCGTTT